>NZ_JABXWS010000051.1:0-231403 GCF_015594425.1 Novosphingobium sp. HR1a | reverse complement strand
CCTACAGCCTGATGCTGACTTGCCGCGCCTGCGGCGTCGAGCCTCTCGCGTGGCTACGCCATGTCCTCACTGAACTGCCCCAGCGACCTCACGACGCCGATATCGACGACCTGCTGCCATTCAACTTCGAAAGACAAGCCTGACCTGCCGACGTCGTCGCGGTGGCCTGTCTCGTCCAGCGTCAACTATGATGGCCGCACTGCCTCCGGAAGCAGCGTGCTACGAAATGCGCGCTTACTACGAATGCGTCTACCTCCATGCCTTCGAGACCGGTTCGGAGCTGAAGGCTGGTCTTGCTCGATGGATTACCTATTACAACACCCAGCGTCCGCACTCGAGCCTTGCCGGCAGAACGCCGGCCGAGGCCTATCGACGGAACGGGCAATCAGATCATGGGGGGCATGCCCCCCATGATCTGATGATCAAGCAGGCGGCATGAACGACAACCGGGTTTAGCTTAACTCAGCCGCCAAACTGTCCAAGAAGGCGGGACCACCTCAGTTGTTCGTCGGGTCTGATCGTGGCGGCCAGCGCGCTGCAATGATGTTCAGCCTCTTCGGCACCGCGCGTCTCCACGACGTCGATCCGCTCGCCTGGTTCACTGACGTCCTCGCCCGGATCGCCGACATACCTCAGAGCTGCCTTCACGAGCTCCTCCCTTGTTGGGGGGGACGGCTCCCAACGGCATCGCAATGTGCCAGAGTGAGTGCGTTGCAAGACTCAATCAAGGGAGCCGCCCGTGGAGCAAATTACCCGCATAGGCATGGATACGTCAAAGAACGTTTTTCAACTGCATGGCGTCGATGCAGCGGAGAAGGCAGTGCTACGCAAGAAGTTGACGCGGCGGGAAATGGTTCGCTTTTTCGAAAAGCTGCCACCCACCGTCGTCGCTATCGAGGCATGCGGCAGTTCACATCATTGGGCGCGCCTTCTCGGATCGCTCGGGCATGACGTAAGGTTGATCGCGCCGCAATTAGCGAAGCCCTACGTCAAGCGCGGCAAGAACGACGCTGCGGATGCAGAAGCTCTCTGCGAAGCGGAAAGGCGATCCACGTCATCCTCGATAACTACGCCGCCCACAAGCATCCCAAAGTGCGCGAGTGGCTCGGCCGGCACCCGCGCTTTACCTTCCACTTTACGCCAACCTCATGCTCATGGCTGAATGCCGTTGAGGGCTTCTTCGCCAAGCTGACCAACCGCCGTCTCAAAGTAACCGCTGCTTCGAGCCCACGTGGGATGTGGAGAGGCTTCAGTGTACGGTCAGGGTTCTTGCAAAGGCACACTGGTCATGGATGAAGGAGATGATCTGGGGGATCATCCGCCAGGTATCTGCAAGAGCCTGATTTGCGAGGGGATCCTGGAGTTGGTCGATCCATGATGTGCCGTCGATGATCGTGCTTTGGCCAAGGATAGCTGCAAGCGGCAAGCCGAACTCTCGGTCAGACACGAAGGGCTTCCATGCGTCCATGTCCAGATGCATTGCAGTGAAGAAGCCATTGGCGAAGTCTTCCAGCAGGACCTCGCCGTCCTCGGTCCGCATATAGATCGGCGCATAGACCTCAGGGCACTCGGCAAGCTCGATGCAGATCTGGTTGTAGCGCTTGAGGATCGTTCGGCGTGCGGGCGCCGATCGGGCGCTTTGGACGTGTTCGCGCAGGATGCTCTTGAGCCATATGTCCGGATTGATGATGGACGGGCCGGCAGCCAACGCCGCGAGGAAGCCATCGATCGAGGAGACACCGGCGACCGGCGGATCAAGCGTATCGAGCCAGATTTCGAGCTGCTCTAATGAGAGCGTTCTGCCGGATGCGGTTTGACGTTTGAAGCTCATGCTGCCAGCGCTTCTAGCCGATCAGTCGCAGGGCGCCAGTTCCATGCCAACAGGCTGTGCAGATCGTTGATCATTACCTCTTCATTCACGATCCGTTCAAGCACATCGTTGAGCCAGGTGTAGGGATCGAGGCCATTGAGGCGAGCAGTCTGGAGAAGCGAGGCAAGCACCGCCCAGGTCCGGGCTCCTTCCTCGCTCCCCGCAAAAAGGCTCGACTTTCTGCCCTGGGCAACATTTCTCATCCCACGCTCGACGGTGTTGGTATCGACCTCGACACGCCCGTCTTCCAAGAATAGCGTCAGGCCCTTCCAGTGGTTGAGGGTGTAGCGCATCGCCTTTGCCAGATCGGATTTGGGTGACAGCCTGGGCAGCATGTCGTCGATCTGCGTTTTGATCGTAGCCATCACCTTACAGGTTTCCGCCTGGCGGGCCGCTAACCGATGTGCGGCATTGCCGGCGCGCACCCGGGCCTCGATCGCGTAGACCTCGCCGATCAGGCCGATGATCGCGGCGGCCACCGGCGACGGGGATTTACGGTAGGCGTCCACGAACTTGCGACGGACATGGGCAAGGCAAAAGACCAGCACGACCCCTTCCGCCCCCTTGCGGACCAGCGCCTTGTAGGCGCCATAACCGTCGACTTGGAGGATCCCCCGATAGCCGGCTAGCTGCTGGCGCGCTTCGGCATGCCCGCGGCCGCGCGCGTGAATGTATGCCACCGCCGGTCGCGCCGGGCCTGACCAGGGACCATCATCGCAGGCATGTGCCCAGAACTGCGTGATCCGGGTTCGTTTTCTTCCTTTCTCAAGGACCGGCATCCGCGTCTCGTCACAAAAAATCCGCGATTGCGCGTGGATGTACGCGAGTTGCAATTCATACAGAGATCTCAGCCACCATGCGATCTTGCGCATCCAGCGGCTTGGTAGGGCGCGATCGAGGATGGCGCCTTGTCCGGCCAGCATCTGAAGCTGTCGGTTGAGAGGGATTGACCATGCAAATCGCGCTGTGGCCATCCAGGCCAGCGTCGAGGTGGTGACCATCGAGCCCGGGATCGCACGCCGGGGCGCTGGTGCCTGAATAACCCCCTCACGGCAATTGCGGCAGGCATAGCGAGGGCGAACGGTACGAATGACGCGTACGATGGCCGGAACCCAGTCGAGGGCCTCACTGGCATCCTCTCCGATTTTGTGGAGCCTGCCTGCGCAGCAAGGGCAATCCAATGTCTGCGGATCGATCACCTGCTCTACCCGCTCAAGATGGGGGGGCAGCGCCATTATGCCGCGCTTCGCGCGCGGGCGCTTGATCACAGGCTTGTCTTCTGACGCTTCATCATCATTGGCCGCGACCGTCGGCGTGCTCACAAGATCGCCCAGATCCAGTTGCCCCTGATCTCCCAGAATGACGCTGGCGCGTTCCGATCGATTGCCGAATGCTTGTTGGGCCATGCCTTTGAGGAGCGAGCGCAGTTGAGCGTTTTCAGCCCGGAGTTCCCGCACAAGGGCGGCCATCTGTTCGAGATCTTCGGGAAGGTCATCGGCTCGCGAGGGCATGGCGGATTATACCACACCACCCTTGTGCCGCCACTCAAAACCGCAGATTTCAGCCAAAAACCTTAGGGCGCCTTTCCTCCTGGAACGGCAGCCTGCGCCAGTCCAGGCCCGATAGAAGTGCCACACATTGCGCCCCCGTCAGGGCAAGCGTCCCTCCTTGCAATGGGGGCCAGTGGAACCTCCCACGGTCGAGCCATTTTGTCGCCATAACCGCGCCGGATCCATCATGACGGACCAACTTGACCTTGTCAGCCGCCTTGTTGCGGAAGACAAACACATCACCGGCACAGGCATCATGGCCCAGAACATGTGTCACCAGTCCCATCAGCCGGTTGATCCCGGCCCTGAAGTCGATGGGCTGCGTCGCCACATAGATCCGCACGCTTCCATCGATCGGGATCATTCCCGGATCGCCGCCAGAACGGTGCGCAAGTGCTCCGCCTCGACGGCGCCGCAAATACGAACTGTCACATCGCGCACCACCAATTCCATGCTGGGCGGGGATGCCGGGACGGCCGGCATTTGCGCGTGCTCCTCGCCAACCACCGTCACTGGCACAAGCCGTAGTTCTTCAACGGTCCCCGCCGCTCGCGCCTGCCGGCGCCAATAATGCAGCAGGCCAAGGCCGACGCCGTTATCCCGCGAAACCTGCGCTACCGTTTTTCCGGAAGTGAAGCTTTCCGCAAGAATACGATCGCGCTCATCATCCGGCCATCGCTCGTGCCGACGCCGGACTGGCTCCAAACTAACAGTCAAACGCGAACTTGCACTGTGCGACGCACACGTCAAACCAACGTTTGGCACCGCATCAATTTCGTCAACCACTGCTCGAGCTCCTCAACGTCTCGCGCAGATCTACCCCTCAAAAACCAACCAGAATACGTGGGGTCGGGGCAGCGGTTACGTCTCAAACGCGGCGTCTTCCACTCGCTCATCGACCTCCAGGCGGCCATCAACCGCTTCCTTGCCGAGCACAATGAAAGCCCAAAGCCATTCGTCTGGACCGCAGACCCAGATAAGATCATCGCCGCCGTCAGGCGCGGGCATCAAGTGTTAGATTCCTGCCACTAGCGGATGCATTCTTTTTGGGTATTGCGTAGAAGAAGAAGCTGTACTTATCTTGCGCGTCCTCCGCAATTGCCGGCGATGGCCTACGGCGGCAGTTGCTGGGAACGATGCAAGTCGAAATGATCGGAGTACCTTGCCGCGTCGTGTACTACAGGAGATGCTTGAGTTCGTGAGTAATATGCAATCTCGTATCGAAACGCTGCCACGTCGCGCGCAGCGTGATATCAAACGAGCCACTCAGATTTTACGCGAAGATTTCGCCAAAGCGACAAAAGGCTTCAAGGCTGAGTCCTGCAGCGGCGGGGGTATTCTGAAAATAATTCTCTTTGGGTCTTATGCAAAGGGCAAGCAAGTCGTTGACCCAGTTGGTCGATACTTCTCTGACTATGACTTACTTGTAGTCGTCGACAAGGAGGAATACACGGACGCTTCCAAATATTGGATTCATGCAGAAGATCGAATCGTCGACATGCTGACGGAGCGTGGTTGGCCCCAGCCACTTTCGCTGATTATACATACGTTGGATGATGTTAACCGTCAACTTCGACTTGGCCGCTATTTCTGGGTTGAGCTAGTTCGTCAAGGCATCGTGTTGTTTGAGAAGATTGGTTTCCCGTTTGAAAAGCCTGGAATTCTCACGAGTGAAGAGGCTCAAACGGAAGCCCAAAGGCACTTTGCCAAAGACTTCCCTGACATAGATATCCTATTGAGCACATCACGGTTTCAGCGCGATCAAGCGCAGTTTGCAAATGACGAGCAGAAACGAAATCGTCTCCGCAATTGGTCGGTTTTTAATCTTCATCAAGCGATGGAGCGGGCCTATTACTGCATTTTGCTAGTGTTCACGTTTTATTCGCCAAAATCCCATAATCTCAACTTCCTTTCGAAACGAGCCGAGCAGCAGGATGAACGCCTGATCGGTGTCTGGAAAACCGACACGAAGTTTGGGAGGCGCTGTTACGAATTGCTTAGGGCCGCGTACGTCAAATCGCGCTACTCAGAACACTACAAGATCAGCGATGAGGAACTCGACTGGATCACTGACCGTATCATGGAATTGCAGGAGTTGACGCGCATCATCTGCGAAGAGCGGATTGCAAAGCTGGGCGGGCCCGACACCGCCGCATCATAGGCGCTGCCTCGCGAGGCCCCCTCTACACCGATGAATTCGCGGTGTGCTGTAGCTGACGATTGCCCGCTGATGATCTGTGCTAGCATTGCAAACGGATCGCCGGATGGATCGGGCTTCGTTCGGGGAGGGGTGTAGCAGCGTTTGTGCGTGCCCTGCCAAATGGTGAGCTTTCGCATAGATTATTCCACACCCGCCCCCTCTCATCCGTTATCTGCCCACCCACCGATCGCCCCCCAAGTCACTTCCCCCCTTGCCAGGCGTAATCGCTTGCGACAAGTTCATAGGGCCGCTGGAAGTCAGCGGTAGGGGCGTGGAACCCCCTATGCAACGAGCCGCCTTTCCATCCTTGTCGGGTGAGAGGCCAATCCGGCTGTCAAAAGCCGGGACTAAACAGTGCCGTGGCAGTTGCCGCGCATTTGCCCCTGCATGGGTGTTCCGCACAGCCGGAATGGCTGCCGCCTCTCGTTTTGAGAAGATGCAGGAGCAGGCCCATGGCCGATCCCAATGCCGATGCCCCGAAAGAGTTGGTGGGCGATGCTCTCGACGCCCGCGCACTTGAGGCGTGGCATTCGTCGCACTCGACGTGGCTTCATGGCTTTCTCATGCGCACCTTGCGCATCCAGCCTGCGGAAGCGGACGATATCGTTCAGGACACCTGGTTGCGGATCATCCGCACCTCGCTCAGCGATGTCGAGCATCCCCGCGCATTTCTTTCGCGCGTCGCGGTCAACCTGTTTCGCGATCGGCGGCGCCGCGAGCACGTGCGCAGCAGCCATTTGCGTCTGGTCTTCGACAGTCGCCGCGACAGCATCGATCCTTCCGCGATGGCGGAGCAAGAAGGCAACCTGGAACTCGAGCGGGCAATTCTCGATTTGCCCGAAAGCATCCGTGATGTATTCATATTGAGCCGGTTTCGCTCGATGACGAATCGAGACATCGCGGCACAGCTTGGAATCTCGGTGAAAACCGTCGAATGGCGGATCGGCAGGGCTATAGAGCTATGCGCCCATAGATTGCGGGGCTAGGCGGCAGGGGATGGACGAGGAGGATTTCGCGGCGCGGCAACGGGGCGAGGACGCGGCGCGGTGGTTTGCCCGCCTCAAGACAGTTCCGGTATCCCAAGGTACGCTCAACGACTTCTTCGTGTGGCATCGTGATCCGGACAATGCCAAGGCCTTCGAAGATGCCGAACGGTTCTGGTCGAGGGCGGCGACGGTGGGAGAACGCCCGGCAATTCTGCGCGCCATCGAGCAGGCCGAGGCGCGCACCCAATCTCGGCGACGCGCTCCTCGAATACCGCGCGCCTTGGCCGTCCTCGCCATCGGCTGTGCTGGCCTACTCCTTGTCTTCGCCGGAATACGCGCGTTCACCACGAAAGGGGAGACGTTCAGCACACCTCCAGGCGAACAGCGAATGATCGCGCTGGCAGATGGATCACGCCTCAATCTCAACGTCGAGACTGCCGTGCGCGTTAATTATACAGCCGAGGCCAGGCAATTGGAGCTGCGCAGCGGCGAGGCGGTGTTTCAGGTGGCCCACAACAAGGCGCGGCCGTTTACGGTGACCGCGGGCGGCGTCACCGTGACGGCCACCGGAACCCGTTTCGATGTCGCGCTTCGTGCGAAGACGACCTTCGTGACCCTGATCGAGGGCAGCGTTCTGGTCCGCGCTGCCGATGGAAAAACCATCCGCTTAAGTCCCGGCGAGCAATGGCGATCATCAGCAGGTGTGGCCACGCTGGAGCGCGTGAACGCAGAGGCCGTCACCGCCTGGACCCAGGGGCGCATCATCTTCGACAATGCGCCGCTTGCTGATGCTGTCGCCGAAATCAATCGCCATCGCGGGAGGCAGATCGTTCTAGGCACACCGCAACTGGGCACCCGCCGCATCAGCGGTTCTTTCGAAGCTGGTGATAGCGAGAGCTTCGCGGCCGCAGTCTCCGCTCTGTTGCCGGTGGAGCAGACTTTCGACAAGGCTGGGCGCATCCGTTTATCAGAGCGGGTCACTACGCAAAAAGAAAATGATCAATCCCGTTAGGGTTACTGCACTCCCCGCACGTCTTATTCCCAAACAATGCTGATGCAGATCCTGGGTGCTTTGCCCTTGCACTGCAGATGCGTATCAATGGGATATGGCTATGAAAATGAGGGGATCTCTTTCACTTCTCTATGGAGCGGCTACCTATGCCGCGCTGTCGTGTGCTTTGCTCGCAAATGGGTCAGTGCAGGCCCGGGAAGCGCGCTCGGACGCAATCGCTTTCAATATTCCTGGCGGATCGTTGCAGGCCGCATTGACGGCTTTTGCCGGGCAATCGGGCCTGCAATTGATCTATGCTCCCGAAAATGTGGCTGGCCGGGCGGCGTCGGCGGTGCGCGAAAAGCTTCCCGCCCGTGTCGCGCTCGACCGTCTCATCAAGGGCACGGGCCTCCACATTCGACAGGTCAACGAACGCGTCATCGTGCTGGAGCGGTACGGCACACGCCCGGGTACCGGTGCCTTGACCGTGTCAGGAGAGGCTGATGCCGCGTCGCAGACGGCCGCACCAATTCCTGATTCGATTGCGGCGTCAGGCGTAGGAACCGAACGATCCGCGCCAGATCCGATGACTGCACGCGATGAAGAGATCGTAGTGACAGGGAGCCGCATTCGCGGCGCGGCCAGTCCGTCGCCGCGCACGACGGCCACTCGTCAGGCGCTAGAGGACGCTGGCATCACCGATATGGCGGGATTTTCACGGATCCTCCTGCAGAATTTCACTGGAGGACAGAACCCGGGTGTTGCCGGAGGCGGGGACCAGGGCGGGCAGAACAATATCAACAACTCGGCCACGCTTAACTTGCGGGGTCTCGGCCCCGACGCCACGCTGACTCTGATCAACGGCCATCGCCTGGCTTACGATGCGCTCAATCAGGGTATCGATATATCGACGATTCCCCTCGCTGCCATTGAACGGGTCGAAGTGGTCGCGGACGGCGCCTCGGCGCTCTATGGGTCCGATGCGGTAGGCGGCGTCGCCAACATCGTCCTGCGCCGCGACTATTCCGGTGCGCAAGTCAGCGCCCGCTATGGGGCTTCCACTGACGGTGGTAACAGCCAGCAGCAGTATACCGGCGTGACCGGCGCACGGTGGAATTCCGGCGGTGTGATGGTGGCTGCCGACTATATTCACTCGTCGCCCATCACCGCAGCGGATCGAAGCTACACCCGCCATCTCGACGAATCGCAGATGTTGCTGTTGCGTAATTCCCAGTTCAGTGCCGTTGTCGCAGGGCATCAGAGACTGGCTGAAGGCGTGACCTTCGAGATAGACGCCCAGGTCGCCGATCGCCGCTCGCGCAAGGCAACGGCATTCTTTGTGACCCGGGACGCCTACACCGACGGACTGGTCAATCGTCCCCGCGTGCGCACGTGGGCCCTCACGCCGGTCGTGCGGATCGAGCTACCGTCGCAGTGGACCGCGTCTTTGGAATTCACGCGCTCGGTAAGCAAAACGGACATTCTATCGCATCGCTTTACCGCCGGCGTGGATTCGCCCGGGCGCCTTACTTACGAGAACCACCTGACCAATATCGAGGGTAGCGCGGAAGGACCGCTGGTACACCTTCCCGGCGGAGACGCGCGCCTCGCAATCGGCGCAGGCTACCGCAAGTTCGGGCTCGACATCGACGTCAGTCAAATTGTCGGCGGCGCCTCGGTGACGACCAGTGATGCGCGCGAAAAACGCAACAGTCTCTTCGCTTACGGTGAGCTTGCTGTACCAGTCGTCGGGCCGGCGAACCGCTCGAGCGGCTTTTACGATCTCCATCTCAGCGCGGCGGTGCGTTATGAGCGGTATGAGGGCATCGACGAAGTCGCGACCCCCAAGTTCGGGATCGTCTATGCTCCTCACCGCGACGTGACGTTCAAGGCCAGTTGGGGGCGATCGTTCAAGATTCCGACTCTCAATCAGATCAATCAGGTTCAGGCAGGCAGCCTGCTGCCTGCGAGCCTGTTTGCGCCCCAGCCAAGCCCTGGCTTGCCTGCAGGGGCGACGGTTCTCTTGCTGGGCGGCGGCAATCCGGATCTGCGCGCCGAGCGTGCAACAACCTGGACGGCTACCTTCGAACTTCGCCCCAGCTTCATCCCGGACCTTGAGATAACGGCCACCTATTTTGACGTCGATTACCGTCAGCGGATCGCCTCGCCGGTGACATCGGTGCTTTCCTCGCTCGGCAATCCGGCCTTCGCCGATTTCATCACTTTCAATCCCTCGGCGCAGCAGATCGAGGCGATAATCGCAGGCCTGCCCGAAGGGCTGAGCAATCAAAGTGGCGGCCCGTTCGACCCTGCCGGCGTTGGAGCGATCATCGACACCAGCCTGCGCAACACCGCGCGCGAACGCGCCCGCGGGCTCGATATCTCGGCCCTCTACCGAGCCGCATTGGGTGAAGAGGATACCCTTACGCTCACAGCCGCAGCCAGCTACCTTGATGCCGACCGCAAGCTGAGCGCCGGACAGGCACCGTTGGAGCGATCCGGCGTAATCTTCACTCCGCCGCACTGGCGGGTGCGGGGCGGGCTGAACTGGGAGCGGGCCAATACTCAGGTCGCTGCGTCGCTGAACTACGCCGGCGGTGTTGTCGACAACCGATTTGTCGTTCCCGCGGCGATCGGTACCTTCACGACGCTTGATCTCAGTGCCGGTTTTCGCAGCACTGCGCAGGCAGGATTGCTTCGCAATGTCGACCTGCGCGTCTCCGCGCTCAATATCCTGAACGAGAAGCCAGACGTGATCAGGACGACCGATCCTGCGGCAATTCCTTTCGATTCGACCAATCAGTCCTCGATCGGTCGGTTCGTCAGCCTGGCGGTGACCAAATCATGGTAAGGATGAGCCATGCTATCTGTGCCTTGGCTACGGCCTTGCTGTCCTGGCCGGTGCACGCCGCGGATAGCCAGGACTGCGCAGATTTGCTGCCGGAGTCGGGAAATGCGGTTCGCCGTGCGCTGATTGCCGAGGATCTTGCCCGCCTGCGTGACATCGGGCCTGTCGATACCCCCAGCGAGGACCGCCGTATCCTGGCCTTGTCGCCCGATGGCAAGCATCTCGCGTTCCAGCTGCGGCGCGCCAACCCGCAGGGCAACGCCTATTGTCTCGCCATGGTGGTGGCGGATGTGACAGGCAGCCAGCCCGTGCGTATTGTCGATCGCGGTGGGGAATTCATCCGCACCATGCTGGATCTGAGGACGCAAGCGGGGTCGCCGACCGGGATTGCCAAAGTCATCACGCCGCGCTGGTCACCTGACGGGCGATGGTTTGCCTACCTCAAGCGTGAGGGATCGGTCACGCAAGTCTGGCGAGCCAACGCCGATGGCAGCCGCAGCGCGCCAATCACGCGCAGTAATGACGATGTTGAGGATTTTTACCTCGCGGGGGACGGCAACGGCCTCGTCTTCTCCGTGGCGTCTTTGCGTGAGGCGAACCAGGCTATCGACGATGAGGGCCTGACAGGTTTCCATTATGATGAGCGTTTTGCTCCGGGTTCCAGCCCGCGGCCTTTCCCGCCGGCCCCGGTACAGCGCATGGTCTGGTTCATGGACCTGTCTTCCGGTGCGCTGCGCCCGGCCACAAACGAGGAGCGCGAAGGTCTGGAGGCGGGAGGCCCGCGCGAAGGGACCTGGAAAGAAGCGAGCAATCCGCGTGGCGACCGGGCGTGGCTCGATACGGCAGCACCGACATACTGGCAGCAGTTGGGCCGTCTGACAGTGGATTTTGCCGACCGTCGATCGCTCGCATGCCCAGATGCAGTGTGCGCAGGTGTTCGTCGTCCCTGGTGGACCAGGCAAGGCTACGTCCGGTTTGTGCGGCGGGAGGGCTGGGCTGACGGTTCAACCGCGATTTACCAGTGGCGGCCTGGCCATGGAAGCCCACGAAGGATCTATGTCACTGACGACGTGCTGGTCGACTGTGTGCCCGACGGCGATGGGTTGATCTGCCTTCGCGAAAGCTCTCTCATCCCGCGCCGACTTGAACGACTTGATCCGCGAACCGGCCATCGACAGGTCCTGTTCGATCCCAACCCGGAGTTTGCGGGCCTGTCGCTCGGAAAAGCCGAGCGGCTGCATCTTACCAATGCTTATGGCCTGCCTTCGATCGCGGATCTTGTCCTGCCGGTGGGCTATCAGCCTGGCGAGCACTATCCGATGGTGGTGGTGCAGTATCATACACGGGGGTTTCTGCGAGGAGGGACAGGCGACGACTATCCCATCCAGGCCTTCGCCAATCGGGGCTACGCCGTACTCAGCGTAAGCAAACCCGCATCGATCGGCTTGTCCCGGACCACGGACTTCGCCGAAGCCGATCGAATCAACCTCAAGGATTTCGCGGATCGCCGCAGCGTCCTCTCTTCAGTCGAGCAGGGCGTCCGCCTGGCGATCGCGCGGGGTATAGCTGACCCCAAGCGTGTCGGCATCACCGGTCTGAGCGATGGCGCTTCGACGGTCATGTTCGCGCTGCTGCATAGCACGCTCTTTTCAGCTGCGGCCATGAGCCAGTGTTGTTATGATCCCACAATGACCGCAAGGGGTGGGCCCGGGGCTGCGAAGAGTTTTTACTTCTATGGCTACCCTAAGCTGACGGATCGCAGCACGCAGGCCGAGGATTTCTGGCGTCAGATCGCGCTGTCGTACAACGCGGACCGGATCCGCACCCCAATCCTGCTTCAATTGTCGGACGACGAGTACAGTAGCGCGCTCGTTACGTATACGGCGCTGCGCGAGGCAAAGGTGCCGATCGACATGTTCGTGTTCCCAGGCGAGCATCACATCAAGTGGCAACCCGCTCACCGTCTGGCCCAGTACCAGCGCTCGCTCGACTGGTTCGATTACTGGCTCAAGGACACGCGCCCTGCGGCATACGCTCGGCCCAGGGAACTCAGCCATTGGGAGGCACTGCGTCGCGACCAGCTTTCGGCAGGAAATTCGTGAAATTCCAGAGGCGATTCTCTGTTGTCCTGGATCCGCCTCAGGATCCTTCGCCGAGCTTGGCCGTGACCCAGGCTTCTACGTTGAGCAGTTGGAGGAGGCGGACATTGCGTTCAGCGTCCATCATGCACTCGCGGCGAAGGCATTTCTCAATTGCCAGTCGGTCGATGAGACCTTGCTGCGCGAGGTGCCCATCGAGAAGGCGTCGCTCGATAAGGCTATGATGCTCTCGGATAATGGCGTTGCAGAACGGATCGGGGCTCCCCTTTGATCGCCGGGCGGTGATCTGCGCCGGTAGAGCAGTGGCGAAGGCCTCGCGGGCTACAGCCCGATCACGGCCTCCATGGCGCCACTGCCAGCTGGGAATCGCGAGTGATTCCTCGACAATCGGCTGGGATAGCAGGGGGGTGATGACCGGAAGGTGGCGACTGCGATCCGGCTCCAGGCTTAACTGCGGACGAAGGAGGGCCGCGATATGTGCCGCCTTGCCCGGAAGCGCCCCAGAAGGCGCAACAAGCCACGGGTGCGCGGCGGGCTGCACCGCCAAAGCGGCACAGAGGCTCGGCTCAAGCAGAGCGGGAGTAGGGCGCCAGCGATAGGAAGGTGGTCGGAGGGTGAGGCGCAATGCCGCACGCAGCGCCGGAAAGACACCGCTCTGCGTCTGCCTGCAGACATCTTGGATGGTGGAGAAAAGACCAGGGGATAATCCTTCATGGAGTGCTCGGTCAGCGATCGCGGCGGCAGATTGGGAATAGGCAAAGACGTTGTCGCCGCCGTTGCCGGTGAAGAATGCTGCGGCGCCCGCTTGCGTCGCGGCCGCGACGTTGGCAGCCTCATAAGCCTGCTCCTGGGCGCGGCCGATGGGTCTTGGCAGGTGGTCGCCAAGCGCGCGGGCCGGATCAATCCCCGCCATTTCAAAACGCTGCTCGGTCAGTCCAAGCCCCAAGTGGCTGCACAAGGACCGGGCATACGCGCGCTCGTCTCCCATCGGATCGTCCGTGAACATCGTGACGCATGTGGCGGAAACGCCTGGCGTGGCAAGGCAGGCTGCGATGATGGACGAATCCAGCCCGCCCGATATACTAACCAGGGCACGAGGATAGAGCGAAGCCCATGCCGCTACGCAGTCTTGAACAGTCTGCCGCAGTCGGTCGGCGGCGATGGCAATGTGCCTTCCCGCAACGGGCGTGGTGAAGGCCCATGGCGACCATTTTGCGGTAAGCGCCGCGCTATCGCCTTCGAGCCTGAGAGCAAAACCCGGAAGCAATTCGCTGATACCGTCCAATACGGTTTCTGCAGTTGGCAGGCCATCCCAATAGAGAAAGCGTGCGAGTGCCGGCCAGTCGATCGCGGGGCGTACAGTGTCGCTTGCGAGGAGCAGATCGATGTCCGAGGCCATGAAGGTGGTGCTCGCCGTACGCGTGAAATAGCAAGGAAGAGCGCCGGACGGATCGCGCATCACGCTCGAGCAAGTGCCGTCGGTTTTTGCCGAGACATAGCCGCCCCAGAAGCGCGTAAGCAGATCGCTTTCGGTGCTGATCGGTGGCATTGCATCGAACGGCTGGGAGCAGTCGTCACGCTTCTCACGGTCATTGCGACGGAAGAGGGTGCCTAGAACGACGCCGCCTTTTGTCGGAAAAGGGGTCAACGCCGCCGGATTAGCGAGCGCCACCAGAGGGTGCTCTTGGTGGATTACGTCCAGACCTGTCAGCTCCGCCAGGCGATCTGCAGAGGGGGTATGCACGCCGCCGTGCGCGATACTCAAGAGATAACGTGGTCGCATGCGACAGACATGATCGGCGTGAACAGGCGAACTTGTTCGAGGTCGCCAACGACGACGGCGTCGCCGAGTTGAATCCAGCAGTGCGCCGCGAAAGGATCCATGCGGACGCCGAACGTCAAAACGGGGCGAAGACCTCGCCTCACACACAAGCGCCAGGCTGCGAGCGCCCGAGGCAGGCATTTGTCTGCAGAGCGCATCATTTGCGCTGTCGTGGCAAAGGCTGCGCCGATTCGCTGACCATCGACAACATCTCGCGAAAGCGAGGCCAGGCGGGAGGGGGCCTTGGGCAGGTCCGCCAGAACCTGTGCCAAGGGAAAACGTCGCAACGCAGTCTCGGCGCGATGCTGAGCCAGTGCGGCCCTCGCAACCTCCAGCAGGTTCCCTCGCGCCGTGGGTGCTGAGCTGGATCCGGTGCGAGCGCCATAGTCGCGCCGGATCGGCACAAGCGAAAGCGGGCGGCGATCACACTCTCCCGGGCCGGAAGCCAGGATGTTGCAACGCAAAAGGCGCTGCAGCGCGGCTTCGCCAGGATCGCCGCCCGCGGCCCAACTCTGAAACGCGCCCTGCAAGGCATGGGGAAGTGTGAAGTACTGGTCCTGTTCAATATCAAGGAAGACGGCGCGGTCCGTGCAGATGCACCAGAAGAGACCTTCACGTACTCGCATGATTCCGCGCATCCCCGAAAAGGGCGCGTGCCCCTTCATAAGGGGCACGCGCGTCTTATGGTCAGTCGTCCGTGAGACCGCTGCCGGTGAGCTGAAGACCTCGCTCGAAATCATTGATCCCGACTTGGCCACCCTTGGTCTCGGTGCTCACCGCACCAAGCTCGACCATGGTATCTTCTTCTACATGCTCCATGACATTTCTCCGTTGCTGCGACATGCAGCAGCGGAATTATGACCCTGAGAGTTGTTGGGAAGAAGGATATATGGAAAATATGCAACGAATATATGCGGAAGTAAAAATGTCTTCATAAATAAAAAGCGCAAAACGCTGAAAATTAATTCTCCAAGACGGCCATTTTTGGGAACTTGGATGTGTTGATAGGCATATATTGGCTAAATGGAGGGGCCTTTCGGCGGGATTTGCTTAGATTTCAGCTTGAGTGCGCATTGCTTTGATAACAGTTCTGGCCATGCGCTTACGAGAGGTATGGTAGGTCGCAAGCAGACGCCGCAGTCCTGCTAAATCCTGCGACGAAGCCGCCGCGTGGATCGCCGACAGCTCTTCTCGACCGCTCAATTCATAGGTCATTTCGATATGCCGCGCGGCGCCGAGCCGCGCGTTTGTCCAGCGCATTGCCTCCGCGTGGATCAGACTGGATGAGGCGCGGGCAATAGCGGTAAATATCCTTTCGACGGCCTGGACACTGTAATCATAGTCTTCTTCTGGCAGCGCAATGCCGGACAGTGTGCGCCGGCGCAGCGCCGAAAGAACCAACTCTTGGTTCCAATCGTAAAGCTCGCGCAAATCGGCTTCTTCCATAGGGAAGGCGAAGTAGCCGTCGCCATGGCGGAGATCGACGAGGTGCTCGCCTGCCAGAATGTGCAGTGCATCTCGCACTGGTGTCACGCTGATGCTCAGCTCATCGGCCACCATGAGAGGTTCGATTCGGCCACCTGGTCGCACTTCAAGGTGGGCAAGCCGGTGCCGGATCGAGTCGTACGCGCGCCTGGTTGCTGGCCCCAATCTATTCATACCAAGCAGGCCATGCTCGCGCCGGCGTTGTCGTCCACCATCCTAGGACCTTGCTGCATGTGGGGGAAGTGGTTGAACTCGAGATGCACGCTGGTCATAGCCTTCCTCTGTCATCAGTGGGTTGACAGGGTAAGGCAGGCTAACGGCTAAGCGTCGAGCAAAGTGCGATTTCTCACCGCCTTTCAAGAGTAGCGAATCAGTCTGCATCCAAAGAAAGGTGGTGCGATCCGTAGAAATCGTGCGGGTTACGCGCCAAATTCTTGCGCCGTTTTCCACGCTCGAATGCCTACTGATTCGACCTGTCGTTAATTCCAGTTGCTTTCTTCCGAGAATCGACTTGCCGCAAAGGGCGTTTACGGTAGGCTCGGCCCTCTGGCGGTAGTCCGGTCAAGCGACCAGTCTCGGGAAGAAAGGGGCTGCAGATGGATTCGGTGTCGGCTCGGTTTGCAAACGGTGGTGACACCCTTGCCGCGGCCTTTCGCAAAATTCGACGCGAGCGTGGTCTGCGTACGGCCGAAGTGGCCCAGCGCATGGGCATGGCGCTGCGTAGCTATGAAAATTTCGAGGCCGGACGCAGCCGACTGGATATTGCCCGCATATGCGAATTCGCGGAGGCCACCGACAGCGATCCCTTTGCGATCCTTTTTTCAGTGCCGTTTCGCTCTTCCGAATTTGCGGTCGCCTGCGCGGACACCAAGCTCGTTTATATCATGATGATGCTCCTTGAAACCTTCTTCGAGGAGCACGGTAGGGATATAGCCTTGCTGGAGCCGCCGAATCTGATTGGCGGCTTTGAACGCGTGTTCAAGGATCTTGGGGCCAAGCTGCGGGAAAACGAGACGACGCTCAGCCGCTTCTTTGAAGGGCGCCAGGGAAATTCGATTTCACTGGGAAATCTCAGCGTTCGCGGCCTGCGCAAGAAACGCGCTTAGTGGATACCGCGCAGCAGCATGACATAGCCTCCGGCAGCTAGACGCCGCGCGCGGCTGATGAGCCGCCGAGTTTGCATCCTCAGGTAATCGGATGGGTGGCCCCAATCGCGCGCGACGACCTCCTCGCCGAACAGCGAGCACGCGATTAAATGTGCCGAGGAATGACTGGCCAGCGCGTTAAGCGTTCGTAGCAGCATTATGGGACGGCTCGGGTTAGACGCTGGCGTGGACACACCGGCTGTAACGCGACCTAACCGCATAATCGCGTCGAGTTGGCGCAGCGCCAATATCCGGCGAGCGAAATGCTCCCTTCCTGACAGATGGTATGTCAGGCAAACCGGCCCATCGAGCAGCGAGCCCTCGTGAATGCTCAGCCGGACGGCATTGCGGCCATAGCCAATTAGCGCTTCCTCGCCGGCCCGATCCTTTAGTACCGTGACGCCAAGTTTGCTGCGATGGATGTCAAACGCGTCCGCACTTTGCGCCGAACATGCACGTGCCGTCGCCCTTATCGTCAGGGGATCCAGTTTGTGATCCCACATCAGCCGAGCGTTGGCGGCATTCAGCTCTGGGGTTTCCTCGAAAGCGCAAGCCCCACTGCGGCGTTGCCGTGACGGCGACAATCACCTCGATTTTGCCATCGCGAATGCCGACCCGCCTGTTGGCAGGCACGGCCGCGCAATAGTCGCCCCGGCGCCTTAGAACTTCCCAGGCAAAGGCACGGGGGTCAGAAAGAAGCGCCGGATCAGGCAGAGCGCGCGCAACGATCTGGGGGTGAGGTTCAGACAAAGCAGGACATGCCATTGGCGGTGCTCCATGGATCTGTGAGACAGCCAATGGACACTGATGCTTCGTGACACTTCGTTTAAACCACTGCAAATTGGCGACATTTTGCGGTCAGAACCACATGAAACGCAACTTGGCTTCGCGCCTTCGCGGAAATCTCGCGGTCCGCCCACCTGATGCCGACGCGTTTCCCGCAGCTTTCTCGCCGGCCAGGCGATTCGGGAAGGGGGCGGGTGGTGGAACACCTCAACGAGTAAGGGTCCGCTGCTTCGGAATGGGCCTGCAGCCGATAACCCCCGGCCAGTGGCGCGCCCCTATCTCGCGGCACCCGCGCTGCCAGCCCTAGCGGCAATGCCACTCGATATCAACGCGGCTCTGAGACAACGTGTGCTCATCTGCAGTGCGGTGTAGAAGGGCGCCGCCTTCGAGCAGGCTTTTGGAAAGAGCCCGCCCCTTTGACCATCACTAATAGGTTAACGACGCCTTCTTTCAGCAGTGTCGCGCGCGGGCGTACCAGTTTGTCAGTCACACCCTTGGCCGACGAGCCGTGCCCCCTCGGTGTCAGGTTAATGACTGCCGGCTATCTCGGTGGCACCGAACTTGGCCGATTCCTCCTGCGCGGCGAGTTCTGGGTCAGCGGCACTCGGTCCGCCGTCCGACTTAAGCGCACTGCTGCCCTTTTCCACGCCGGACAATGCAAGAACGTACTGCTTCAGCCAGTGCAGGACGTCCATTTCCTTCACGGAAGCGAGCAGCGCCGCATGCCGGCGCTTACGTTCCTTCAACGGCATATCCAAGGCGCGGCTGATCGTCTCGGCGACATGTTCCACCGAGTGCGGGTTGACCAGCAGGGCGTCCTTGAGTTGGGTGGCCGCGCCGGCAAACTGCGAAAGGATCAGCACGCCGGGATCCTCTGGATCCTGAGCTGCCACGTATTCCTTTGCCACAAGGTTCATGCCGTCGCGCAGTGGAGTCACCAACCCGACATTTGCCGCGCGATAGAACCCTGCAAGTTCAGCCCGGGGATAGCCCCGGTTAACGTACCGGATGGGTACGAAATCGACATTGGCATGAGCGCCATTGATGTGCCCTGTCTTTCGCTCGAGGTCCTCGCGAATCTGCTGATAGCTTTCAACGTCGCCCCGACTTGGCGGCGCGATCTGGAGAAGGACTGCCTTTCCGGCCATATCGGGGTGATCGGAAAGAAAACGGCTGAAGCTCTCGAAGCGCTCACCGAGCCCCTTGGAGTAGTCCAGTCTATCCACGCCGATAAGAATTTTCCGGCCCCTGACGCTATCCCTGAGCCGCTGGTGCGCTTCCTTGGCAACGTCGCTCTTCGCGGCTTCCGAGAATTCGGCGTAGTCGATCCCTATCGGAAAAGCGCGGGCGATCACGCGGCGGCCTTGATAGTCGATTGAATTGTCCAGATTGACCGTCAGTCCCATTTCCTTCTGGACATAATGCAGGAAGCTTTCCAGCCATTCGGTCGTTTGCAGGCCAATCACGTCATATTCGAGCATCGATGCGACGAGGCGCTCATGGAAGGGCAGCGATGCCAAAAGCCGGGTTGGCGGCCACGGGGTGTGGAGGAAAATGCCGATGCGGTTCTTAACTCCCTTGCGGCGCAAAATTGAACCAAGGGGAAGCAAATGATAGTCGTGAACCCATACCAGATCATCGTCTGCAATTAAAGGATAGACAGAGTCTGCAAACCGTTCGTTGACGCGTTCATATCCTTCACCGAAATTGCGATCGTATTCGGTCAGGTCAATGCGATAATGAAACAGCGGCCAAAGGGTTCTATTGGCATATCCGTTGTAATATTCTTCGACATCTTGAGATTCGAGGTCGATCGTGGCGGTTGTGACGCCCTCGTTGCGCTGCATGTCGAGGTGGCCTGAAAAATCATCGGTCTCCTGACCGGACCACCCGAACCAGATGCCGCCATGTTCCCGCAGCGCCGAGTTCAGGGCAACAGCAAGCCCACCTTGCGCCCCCGCCGCGCCTGCGGCGCTTGGCACGCTTACGCGGTTCGAGATGACGATCAATCGGCCCATGTCCTGTCCTTCATATTTCGCGTCGCCCTGTTCACGCGTTCCCACCGAACGCTTGAGGGCTCGCAGTAGCTGCGGGTAGTCTGCGCGTTAACGCCAGTCCCGCCACGACCGGGACAATTGCCCGGCACAATTTATGATACCTACCAGCGAGTAGGTCTGGGGAAAGTTCCCCCAAAGCTCTGAGGTTTCAAAATCCATATCCTCGGACAGGAGGCCGGAGCGCGTGCGGTGAGCCAGCATCGCTTCGAAGAGTCGCCGGGCCTCCTCATCCTCTCCGCTGCGGTGAAGCGCCTCGATCAACCAGAAGGTGCAGATGTTGAAAGCTGTCTCAGGAAGCCCGAAATCGTCTTCGCTGTCATAGCGAAGCATGTGCTCGCCTCGGCGCAACGCCTTCTGAACGGCTTTCAGGGTTGCGCGAAACCGGGGATCTTCCGGCGGCAGATAGCGCAGTTCCACCATCTGTAGCAGGCTTGCGTCGAGTTGCGACCCGCCGAAGCTGGCCGCATAATGCCCGCCTGCGTCATGACCTTCCACTTCGTGCCAAGCGCCCGCGTCAATGTTGGCACGTATGGTGTCCGCCCGGTCGCGCCAGAAGGCAGCGCGCTCGTCCAGACCGAGATACTGCGCGGCGTTGGACAGGCGGTCGCACGCGGCCCAGCTCATGACGCTGGAATAGGTGTGGACCGCAGTTCGGGTGCGCAATTCCCACAGGCCGGCGTCGGGCATATCGTGCGTCTTCCATGCCATTTCGCCGACCTGCTCGAGGCTGCGAAAATCGTCCTCGTTGGCGATGCGCAGCAGGCGCTGGTCGAGGAAGCTTTGGATCGAAGGCAGCACGATCTGGCCGTAGCAGTCGTTCTGCACCTGGTAATAGGCCGCGTTGCCGACCCGAACGGGCCCGGTGTTGCGGTAGCCCGGTAGGTCGGCGGCCTCCCACTCGATGATCTCCTTGGCGCCGCTGACCGCATAGAGGGGCTGGATGACCCCGTCAGGTGCATCGGCAACGATGTTGCGCAGATAGGCAAGGTACTTCTCGAGGACGTCCAGGGCGCCGAGATGGTTGAGGGCCTGAACGGTGTAGTAGGCATCGCGTATCCAGCAATACCGGTAGTCCCAGTTCCGCTGGCTGCCAGGCGCTTCGGGGATGGAGGTCGTCAAGGCCGCGACGATCGCGCCGGTTTCCTCGTGCTGGCACAACTTGAGCGTGATGGCTGCCCGGATTACCGCATCCTGCCAATCGAGCGGAGTGGCAAGGCCGCGCACCCACAGGCGCCAGTAATTGCCGGTCCGCTGGAGCATCGTCTCAAGATCATGCTCGACGTTTCCGGCAAACGGCTCGTCCGGGCCAAGGAAGAAGTGCAGCGGCTTTTCCAGGCGGAACCAGCGCTCGTCGAGCACGTAGCCGACCGGCGCATCGGTGGTCAGGCGCAGGGAATTGCGCTCGACCAAATAACGAATGTGGTTCGAACCCTGCGTGATCGGGGCGAGTTTCGCGCCATATCCGCTCATCGGCGTGAGGATAGTGCGAATGCGCGGGGCTCCGGATACGGGCCGGACTATGCGCGCGAAGGCAACCGGGCGGTACATGCGGCCAGATCGTTCGAAGCGGGGCGCGAAATCGTAGATTTCCACCGCCCCTCCGCTCGCGTCTTCAAGCCGGGTCACGAGTATGGGTGTATTGCGCAGATAGTGTTGCTGGACGGAGACTTGGTTCTCCAGTTCAAAGCGCCAGGTGCCAGCATCCTGCCCCCCGTCTCCGCGAAGCAGGGCACAGAAAGTGGGATCTCCGTCGACGCGCGGAACGCAGCCCCAGACGATGGCGCCGGACTCGTTGATGAGAGCGCTGACCTGGCAGTTGCCGATCGGCCAGAGTTCCAGCGAAGTCGGTACGGGCGACGTCATGGGCGGAAATCTCCTTTATGAACGGCCTCGAGGCCGGCTTGCAGCCATCTGTGCACTTCGGCGACGCCGTCGAGGCGAGAAGTGGCTGCGGTGGGTCGAGGAGCGCCAACCAGCACGCCTTGGCCATCGTACCGGCGCACGGCCGCAAATGCGTCCTCGTCGGTCACGTCGTCTCCTATGAAGATCGGGATGGCACCATCGAACGCCGGAAGGGCCATGAAGCGCTCTACGGCCGAACCTTTGTCCGACCCGGGCATCGTCACTTCGATCACCTTTTTGCCGTGCTTGATGGCCAGGCCGAATTTGGCAGCCAGGCTTTCTGTGCAGGCACGAAGATCAGGCAGCACTTCAGGATGATGGCGGTAATGGATTGCCGCGCTGAATGGCTTGGGTTCAACTAGAAGTCCGCCGCTTGCCCGGGCGAAGCGGTTGAGCTCGTCAACAACGGCGCCGGGCAGCGGGG
Organism: Novosphingobium sp. HR1a; assembly: GCF_015594425.1. Classification (NCBI taxonomy): domain Bacteria; kingdom Pseudomonadati; phylum Pseudomonadota; class Alphaproteobacteria; order Sphingomonadales; family Sphingomonadaceae; genus Novosphingobium; species Novosphingobium sp. HR1a. Next base: position 209,238 of record NZ_JABXWS010000051.1, on the reverse strand, counting down.
CGGCGAGAGGCTCGATCTCGGCATCTGCCGCGGGCCGGAATTCGCCGCCGTGCGATCCTGCGATAGCCAGGCTGATCGGCCCCAGCAAAGCCTCGAGGGCAGCGATAGACCGGCCGGTGACGATCGCCAGACGGCCGTCGAGCTTACGGGAAAGCTGCACGAGAAGCGCAGGTAGGAATTCCGAAACGACGACGTCGTCCGGGTGATCGGCGATTTCGACTAGGGTTCCGTCGAAATCGAGGAAAAGGGCCGTCGATTGCGAAAGGCGCAGGCATGGAGGCCGGCCGAGGACAGTATCTGTGGCGAAAAAACAGTCTCGATGCGCCGCCTGTGACGGACCGTCGCTCGAATTGGTCATTTATATTTCAGCCTTGCACCAAGTTCATGCCCTTCTCAAAGGGCTGCCAGATGGTTCAATCACATGCTGCGCCGCAATTGCTCACCGGTCAACGGACAACAAGCCGTTCTGTTCCAGTCCGATATGGCAGCGCAGGAGTTATTTAGCACTTCCCTGTTGCATCGCAGCACGTGGCAGCTATTACCGGTTTTCCCAAAGTACCCCGCATCCGTGAGTGACCTTTCGGCCATGTCTATAATCGTACCGGTGATCCTCTGCGGCGGTAGCGGCACGCGGTTGTGGCCGCGCAGCCGGGCCGCGATGCCCAAGCCGTTCCTGCCGCTGGTCGGCGACAGCACTCTGTTCGAAGCGGCGCTGGCCCGCTGCCCCGGTTCCGGGGGTTTCGCGGCCCCGGTCGTGGTGACCGGCCACAAGCACCTGGCCCATGTCGAAGCGCAACTCGGCATGGTCGAGGGGGCGCAGGTCATCGTCGAGCCTTCGGCGCGCAACACCGCCGCCGCCATTGCGCTCGCTGCCTGCCGCCTGCCCGAAGACGCGGTGATGCTGGTCTGCCCGAGCGATCACCACATCGGCAATACCGAGGCTTTCGCGGTCGCCGCAGCCGCTGCGGCGGGGTTGGCGCAGCAGGGCTGGCTGGTGTCCTTCGGCATCGAGGCGACGCGGCCCGAGACCGGCTTCGGCTACCTCAAGCGCGGCGATGCGATCCCCGAGCACGGCGGTTTCCGCACCGCACAGTTCGTCGAGAAGCCGGATCTGGAGCGCGCCAAGGCTTTCCTTGCCGAGGGAATCTACGCCTGGAACGGCGGCATCTTCGCGTTCCGGGTGAAGGATTTCCTCGCCGAACTGACCGCGCACCGCCCGGATGTTGCCGCCAGCGTCGCCGATGCCGTGGCGAAAGGCGCCGAGGACGACCAGCGCTTCCACCCGGACGCGGCGACCTTTGCCGAGGTTCCCAGCGTCTCGGTCGATTACGCGGTGATGGAGAACACGACCCGCGCGGCGATGGTGCCCGCCGACATGGACTGGTCCGACATTGGCAACTGGCAGGCGCTGCATGAGGCGCTGGAGACCGACGCGGATGGCAATGCGGTGCGCGGTTCGGGCACGGTCGAGATGGTCGACTGTCGGGGTGTGCTGGTCGACAGCGACGGCCCGCGCGTCTCGGTGATCGGGCTGGAGAACGTGATCGTCGTCGTCGATGGCGATGACATCATGATCACTACCGTTGCCGGCGTGCAGAAGGTGGGCAATCTTTCCGGCGCCAAGAATCAGTGAGTATTCGCCGATGACCAACGCTCGGACTTCCGCCTCGCTGCCGATCCGACAGGTCGAGAAGCCTTGGGGCCTGGACGTCCTGCCTGCGCCGTTCGAGGCGCCCGAGGGCCAGCGCATCGGCGAAATCTGGTTCGAGCCGCCCGCCGCTCTGCCCGAGCTTCTGGTCAAGTACATCTTCGCCGGCGAGGCGCTGTCGGTGCAGGTCCACCCTTCCGACGCGCAGACGCTCGCCAAGGGCATCGGGCGGCAGGGCAAGGAGGAATGCTGGCTGATCGTCGCTGCCGAGCCGGGTGGCAAGCTGGGCATCGGCTTCGACCGGGAGATCGGCGAGGATGCGATGCGCGCCGCCGCGCTTGACGGGTCGATCGAACACCTGATGACCTGGCATGAGGTCGTGCCGGGCGACTTCTTCTACATCCCGGCCAATACCGTCCATGCCATCGGCGCGGGCGTCAGCTTGATCGAGGTGCAGCAGAACAGCGACATTACCTATCGCCTCTACGACTACGGCCGCCCGCGCGAGCTGCATCTGGAGGACGGGATGGCGGTATCGCACGGCGAGCCGTACTCGCGTGAGCAATGGTTCAGGCACGTGCCGCTGGACGGTTCGCAGGTGCTGGTCGATGGCCCGCTCTTCGTGCTGGACCAGGTCGCGGGCGTGCCGTCGCAGGAGATCGCGATGCGCTATCCCGATGCACTGCTGGTGATCCCGCGCGAGGGCGCGGTCGAAGTCGCGGGCGAGTCCATCGCGCCCGGCAGCTGTGCGCTGGCGATGAGCCTCGCCGACGTGCGATTTGCGGAAAACGGCGTTTGCCTGCTGACGAGGCCCTGTAAAATCGCGTCCTGACGGTGCATGAAGGGGGACATGATCGTCCAGACCATCCAGTTGGCACTGACGCCGGTTTTCGTGCTCGTGGCCATCGGCAATATCCTCAACATCCTCTCGACGTGGCTCGGGCGCGTGGTCGATCGCGCGCGCATCCTGCAGGAGCGGCACGGCACCACGCAGGGGATGGAGCACGACATGGTGGTCGAACTAGGGCGTGCTGGTCGACAGCGACGGTCCGCGTGCCTCGGTGATCGAGCTGGAGAACGTGATCGTCGTCGTCCATGGCGACGACATTATGATCACCACCATCGCCGGCATGCAGAAGGTGGGCAAGCTCGCCGGTGCCGTCAACGAGTAGGCGCTGACCGAAAGTCGCTTGTGCCTGACCTCAAAGTTTCCCAATGGCCGGGCATGGCAGTGTACGGCCGATTGGTCATCACAAGGTCGGTTTCTGCGATACCGCGGAGGCCGATTTATGAACCTTCTGATCATCGGGTTTCTCGCCGGTTCTTAAAGGATGTGGAATGAAGAAAATCGTTGCGTTCGATCTCGACGGTACCCTGGCGCTGAGCAAGCAGCCGCTGACGGAGGAGATGGCGGAGCTTCTCGCGCAGTTGCTCACCGTTGCGCAGGTGGCCGTCATTTCGGGCGGTGACTGGCCGCAGTTCGACAAGCAGGTCGCCAGTCGTCTCCCCGCGCATGCCGATCTCTCCCGCTTGTGGATGATGCCGACCAGCGGCGCCAAGCTCTACCTGCACAGCGACGGCGCGTGGTCGCCGGTCTATGCGGAACTGTTCACCGAGGAGCAGAAGCGGGAAATCCTCGATGCCTTCGACGCCTCGCTGGCCGCGACCGGTTTCACGCCCGAGGAGACCTGGGGTGAGCGTATCGAGGACCGCGGCAGCCAGATCACCTTCTCGGCACTGGGCCAGCAGGCCCCGCTGGAGGCGAAGGAACACTGGGATCCGGACTTCGCCAAGCGAAAGGTGATCCAGGCTGATCTCATCAAGCGCCTTCCGGGCGTGTCGATCAACCTCGGCGGTGCGACTTCGGTGGATGTCACTCAGCCCGGCGTTGACAAGGCGTGGGGTCTGCGCCGCCTTGCCGAGCGCAGCGGGGTGGCGGAAGCGGACATGCTGTTCATCGGCGATGCGATCTTCCCGGGCGGCAACGACTATCCGGCCAAGGCGATGGGCCTCGACACCGTCTGCGTGCGTGATCCGGCCGATACCGCCAATGTGATCACCGCGATCGTCGCCTGCCAGAAGGCGGGCTGAGAGGGCTCGCCCGGAGTGCCGGACGCGGGCATGGTACAGGCCTGATGCCCGCTTTCTACCTTACCTTCCTGGCCGTCCTGCTGGCGGGGCTCGGCGCGCGTGACCAAGTCACGATCGCCGGGCTCGCGCTCGGTCAGGGACGGCGTCCGGCCGTTCTGGTCGTGGCAATCCTCACCAGCATCGCGACCGCGACGCTGGCGGCCTATGCGGCTGCGCTCATGCTCGTCCAGTTACCGCCGCCCGCGCGCACCATTTTCGCGGCCATCGCCCTCGGCATGGCCGGGCTTGAATCCATGGTGCTGGCACCCCGCCGCGATCCGCGCGAGCCGACCAACTCGCTTGGTGCGCTCGCACTGGTATTGCTGGCGCATCAGGTCACAGATGCGCCGCGCTTTCTCGTTTTTGGCATGGGTGTGGGACTTGCCGGTCCATGGCCGGCAGGAGCCGCCGGAGCTATAGGCGGCACGGTGCTTGTCGCTTTTGCGTGGGCGAGGCCGGACCTTCTGGCGACGCCGGTGGCGCATGGGATGCGCCGGGTGGTCGGCGCCGTACTGCTGGTCACGGCGATCACCGTGTTCCTCCGGCAAATCGGCATTCTGTGATCGATTTTTGCAATCGAACCTATGCTTTCCAATCGCGTTTCTTGGGCTTAGTTCTGTTCACAACACGACAAATCGAGGGAATCCAAACATGACGTCCAAGGACAACTCGCAGGCCGCGCTCATTGACAGCCTCAACGGGCTGCTGGCGGACACTTTCGCACTCTACGTGAAGACCAAGAATTTTCACTGGCATGTCCGGGGCCCGCAGTTCCATGACCTGCATCTGCTGTTCGATGCCCATGCGACCGAGATCTTCGGCCTGACCGACCTCATCGCCGAGCGGGTGCGCAAGCTCGGTGGCAAAACCTTGACCTCGATCGGGGCGATCGGCGCCAAGGCCACTATCAAGGACGAGGACGACACCAGCCTCGACGCGATGGCGATGGTCAAGGCGTTGTTCGAAGACAATACCGCCTATGTCGCGACCCTGAAGGCGACCAAGGAACTGGCCGGTGAAGCCGGCGACAACGCCACCGACGGGATCATCGACGACTGGACTGACCAGGCCGAGCAGCGCGCCTGGTTCCTGCGCGAGATTCTCGCCTGACCCATTCCGCAGTGGGACGGGAGCGCCAGGGCGCTCCCCGCGCTCAGAGCGAAATGATCGAAGGCGCAGGCGGCGTCGCTATTGCCATGCGGTTCGCCGAGAGCGTGAGCGCGGCGGTGGGCGTCCCGGATGATATCGCCGGCCCCGGCCGTGCGCGCTCCTCGCGCATTTACGATATTTGACCTGCGTGTTGCAGAAGCACTGTGGTCGTGGCCGCGTCAGTAACCAATAGGCTGAGGCAAGATGCCGCTGAAATTTCAATACACAAATCGGCGCATTTCCTGCGGGGCGACATGGGCGTGTCCATTTGCTGCAACACCAACAACGCACATATCCGGCAAAAATATTGACTTTACAAATTTTAAGGATCTACCGCCTGCAAGACTTTCACACATATCCTTCTTCGGCGAAAAAGCGCAGCGGATTATGCCAAATTAGGCAGAAACCCATTTTTTCTCTGATCGAGGATCTACTTTTCCCACGCTAATTTTGCCGTGATCTTTAGCTAATTCAAAATATGCACAGCGATTCATCGCTGGCAGGGCACGCTTCATCCATGCGCGCTTGAGTTGCGATGGACCTTTCCGCACCCATTGTGCACTGCAGCGAATAGTGTCCGATCCTCCCGGCCAACTTGAATGTATGCTGCAGGTCACTTCGGTGAAATCAGGGCGGCAGTGAGGATCCCTTTCTCGACGTCGAAAGGATATTTATGATCAAGAAAACTCTGCTCTCTCTGAGCGTCGCGGCGATGGTTGCCGCTCCTGTGGCGGCCCAGGCTGGCACCACCGCTTCGGCTTCGGTTGGTAAGATTTCCAACCTCAGCGGCGTTGGCGCTCGTCAGTCGTCCGTTGTTAAGAAGAAGAACAACGCTGAATCCGGCACCATCATTCTCGCCGCTGTTGGCGTGGCTGCGGTAGGCGCTGGCATCTACGTCATCGCTGACGATGATAACAAGTCGAACGGCTCCTGATCTTTTTCGGGAACTCAGACTAAGAGTGGGATGGCCGGGGCGGCATACCGCCCCGGCCATTTCGTTTTGTGCAGGCTTTCGTACCGAGCAGACAAGTTGCCAAGTCGTCACGTAGGTCACTGGCCTGGGCATGGGCCGGAATTGTGAGGGCATCCAGGCGGAGCCCCGTCAGGCGCGCACCAGACGAGTCGGAAGGAGAGGGGGCGGGTGGTGGAACACCTCAACGAGTAAGGGCCCGCTACTTCGAGGTGCGCCTGTCGCCGTTGACCCCCGGCCTGTGACGTACCCCTGTCTCACGGCACCCGCGCCGCCAGAAGTACTGGTACCGGCGCCGGACATCAACATTGCCGCGCAGGCAATATTCGCCGAATGGGGTACGCCCAGATCAGTTGGGGCGAGGCGCAAAACACTTTGCCTCACAGACGATCCCCGCCGCACCTTTCAATGCCCGGCGCCGGGGCAGCAACGTCTGATCCGCACGCTCGACGGGGGTGGCTCGGCGCGCGGCGCTTCACGAGCGCGAGCGTAAGGATCTGAGAAAGCCCATCAGCCTGTGCTTGCGTCGATGCGTCGTCATCAACTCGTCGAGATAGTGATGCCACTCGGCGGTTCTGCCGAGCGTGATGAACCCGCACGCAGCCCGCTCGAGCCAGAAAGCGGCAAGGTCGTATCGGCTCGAGCGCCCGCTCTCGATGATGGGGGACGCCATCTTCACCGCAAAACCGGCAGCCCATTCAGGGCGGGCCTTGAGCGCGGCATTGGTTAGCCTAACGAGCGCTTCGTCGCGGGCATAATGCAATCGTGGGTTGGCGTGTTCGATGCTTGCGATCGCGTCATCGAGCCTACCTTCATCAAGCAGGATGTCGATGCGGTCGACGGCGTAAGCGGCGGCGATCAGGCGACCGAGCAGTTCTTCTCGCACTGTGTCCCACTGATGGGGCTCGCAGATTTTCGCAGCCGCCCTGAAATCCTCGCGGGCGAGGCTCGTTTCAAAAGCGCCGATGGCGGCTGACACCGCCTTTGCGGGCTGACCTGCGAGCGCCGCCCGATCTCGCACCCAGCGACACAGCGTCAGCCATGCGTGAGCGCTTGTGTGGGCCGCCGTATCGGGATCAGGCGGCATCGATAGGCCCCAGCCGCCAAGATCGAGCGCGGCGTCACACCGCCCGGTGTCCCACACGGCGTTGGCAAGTCCGAGAACATCTTCGGGCGCGCGCAAATGGGTTCTGGCAACGTCCATGGCGTCCACGATCCGGTCAAGGCGTACCAGCATTCCTGCATGCGCTGGGAAGTGCTTCGCGGCGAATGAAAAACGCAGGAACTCCTGGTGGCGATCCATCACGTCCAGCGCCGATAGCCGGGCTGCGGTAAGCCGCTCCTCATCGGCATCGCTGCTGCCGATCACCGGCCAGGTCGAGCCACGACCGGCCAGGAGATCCTCGAGGCCGGGGTCGTCCCATCGGCGCGAAGCGGCGGCGATGGCCAACTCGAATGCACCGCTAGCGCTGTATTTGGCAATTTCGTGCTGGCAGCGGCTGAGCGAGTCGCAGGCATCGTCGCAGGACTCCCGGGTGACGCTCTGGAGAAGAACGGCAACCGCAATCCGCTCGTTGAGAATCTCCAGGAGGTCCTCGAAGCAGCCATCGCGCTCGTCGCAATTGCCTACGACTTCGGCAAGCCCTCGTGCCAGAGGGATCAGGATCGCCAGCGCACTGACACCGTCTTTCGCGGTAAGCAATGTGTTCGCCTGCGCAACCAGTTCATCGAGTGCTTCGTAATCAACTTCGACCAGGGTATCGTGCCGATAGTCTCCTCGGAACCCTACGAACGGTGGCGCGAGCAATGCGGCAATCCGCGCTTCGAACGGTGCCGGATCCAGCCCGGCACCGTCATTCAGCGAGTTCTGGATAGCCAGTTGCGCCGCGAGCCAGGCCTTGAAGCGGTCGTCGTCACGGGCGTGACGGTCAATGAGGTCAATCAGCGCTTCGTGGCTGAGCCTCTCGAGCTCGGTCCTGATATCGCTGCTCAAGCGGGTTCACCTGTCGTTGGCGTTCTTGTTGTCGGCCTGCCCACCGGCGCGCCGCAAAGGGAAGACCGGTGCCAGGGATTTCATCGCCGCGTCGAAATCCTCTTCCATGTCGATGCCCATCGCGATGCCGGAGATCATGGGTTCAACGGCGCGCATGACCAGATCCTCACCCATCAGGTGCGACTGGTAAATCAGTTCATGCAGATCGTGACGCTTCTCCTCGATCTCGTCGGGACCGCCATCACTTGCGGAAAGTGCGAGCATGATCGCAAGGCTTTCACTTTTGCGCAAAGGAACGACGATCCCGAAGCCGACATACCAGGGGCCAAGGTCCACGAAGCGACCCGCTATCAGCACTTCGCCGATCACCTGTACCTGCTGGGCTAGCGCATGATCCATGATATGGATGGGGCGCTGGCGATCCAGCAAATCCAGTGCGTGTACACCCCCGTCCTTGTGGACACCGATCACGCGAAAGATCGAGAAAATGGCTGCAGGCAGGCGCGCAGCGATCGCGGATTTGAGCGGATCGCGCTTGACCGGCAGCTTGCCGGCGATCCGGTCGATAGCGCGGCGCGCGCGCAGCGGGTCGCGCCGCGAGAACAAAGCGGTGTCGCTCAGCATTTCTATGGCCGCCGTGTCATCTTCATCGAGGCCGCCGAGATCGAGGACCTCCCACGCGAACCTGCGATCAGCCTGCGTCAGCTTGACGACACACAAGTCAAGAACGTCGTTGAACGCCTGCCGCACTGCCGCATAGCCGGTCACTGCGATGACCTCGCTTTCGGTCTCCAAAGCTGCCATTGGGTGCCTTTCCTCGACTACGGCGTCGTTTCCGACCCGGAAGTTTCGTAATTTCCAGAGCTGAACAGCGATCTGAACGCTTTTTCCGCAGCGGCATCACCCTCCTCGGTGAACCACACCGACTTGCGTCGCCGTGCGGGGTCGGAAATGAGCCCGCGCTCGTGAAGCCGGTTCATCGCTGCCCAGTCGAAGCCTTTCCACGCCACTCCGGTTACCTGCTGGTTGAGCCACAGCAATGCAAGTATGGCTTCATCAACCTTGTCCTTGGCAATCTCCATGCTTCCCGTCCTGGCGCGCGTATGGTTAGAGGCCGCATCGCCGCTCGTGCCTGATCGCGCGAACGTGGCGGCCACAAAAACTCCGTCGTCTGGCAATGGGACGATAGCATGACGAGGTCAGGAGGGGAAACCTCGGTCCTGACGATTGCCGGAGCATCACGTGGCGCGGGAGCTCGTGGCCGGGGCGGCGAGGCGATGCGATGCATGATCCCTACCGGTAAGCGATACAACGAACTGTGCCAGGCCGGATTCGATCAAGCCGCGCTTGCGACCAGATGTCAGGAGCTTCGCGAGGGTGCCGCGCGGCTTGCAAGGGAATCAGAAAGGGCGGGGTAGCGGCGTCAGGATCAATGGCTGTGAGCGACTCACAAGCGAACCGGACAGTGAACTTTCGGTATCTCCGCCTTCATGAGTTCGACGCGCGCCTTGCGCGAGCGGTGCGTCGGGTCGCGCAGCAGTCGCAGCATGTCCTGCTTGTCCCGGCGTAACCAGAACTGCAGTCCGATTTCCGGATCGAAGCCGGCGCATGTCGCAAGCTGCAAGCCCAGGGCATCCGCGCGATCTTCCATTCGGCGACGTTCGGCAATGTTCGGCGCGGTACCGTCCTGATAGGCCACGTGTCCAAGCTCGTGTCCCGCAACAAGCGCCAGTTCGTCGTCGTTGATGGTAAAGTCGATGAGCCTGCTCGAAATCGCGACATTGTTGCCGTCCGAGAAAGCGGTGATCCCCTGACCGGTCTTGATGACGAAACGAGCCGCGCAGGTACGCTCGGGCCGCACTTGCGCTTGGACGTCCTTTCCGTCGCGGCGCAGGCCGAGCGTGAGAGGCGCAGTGGCGGGAAACTGCGCGAGCCGCTGCTCGAGTTCGTCGGCGATCAGCGCTTTGTCAGGTGATGAGGCGATAATGCCGCGGACAGCACGGCCATCGATGGAAACCAGTGTATCGCCGGCATGGACTCCCGCGATATCGGCAGGCCCGCCTTTGACGACGACCGCGATCTGAGGATCCTCGCCCATGTCCAGAAGCTGGGAAATCGCGGAGCGATCGCTTTGTTCATAGGCGCCCAGATCATCGATTGCCACACCGATCGTAGAAGCCTGCTTCTCGCAGATGCCGACAGCAGCGCGGTTCAGCCGGTATCCAATCGAAGTTACCCGCGCCATCTGCTGTCGCAAGGTAACCGGCCACGGCTCATCGGGCGCTGCCGCCACGGCCGGGGATGACAGCGCTTCGCTCCCAAGGACGAGTGACAGCACGGCCCAGCCGCAGAGCCGAAGTATGAAACAATTCGTTCTGCGTATCCGCAAGCGGTCTGGCCTCATTTCTCATGCCCATCGCCAGCAAGGCGACTTACGGCTACGGTCCAGTTGGATGTAACACTACTGCTTTGCATCCAGCCAGGAAATACCATCTCCTGTCGCACCCTGCTAGAGCGGTTTGTGATCCGATTCTATCAGATGGAACGCTATAAGATTTTGATGTACATGATTTTTTAGCTCTCAGGTGATTCAGCCTGTTGAGACAATGCGTTAGCTGCCTTTTCCCTCATTGACCATTTTGGTTCGTTTTATCGGGCCTTTACCGACCGCGTCTTTGTTTCAATCAGCAAGCAGCTGCGACATGCGGTTCACGGATGTCGGCGCATGCCGGATGGTTCGTCGTCCTTTCCGATCATGAGGCATCCGGTGTCGCCGCCCGCCGACCAGAATTGGCACGATGCTGCATCAAGCATCCGCTCGGCGCGACACTGATGAGGCGGTGTGCGCCGAATTGGACGAACATATGCGTTGATGTCAGCTCGGATCGCTGACGCGGGAAGGATCAGCGAATGATGGCTGCCCTTTCGAGGAGCGGCTGCCACCAGTCCTGGCGCGCAAGGAACCAGGACAGCGTCTCCGTGAAGCCCTGCGGGAAATCGCGTGCGGGGGCGTATCCGAGTTCATTGCGAGCCTTGGTCTCGTCAATCGCGTAGCGACGGTCATGACCCTTGCGATCGGTTACGAAGGCCTTGAGTTCCTCGCTCCTGCGCCCCCGTGCGGCCGGGGCATTGGGAAACCGCTCGGCCAGCGAGGGGTCTGCGGCGAAGGCATTGTCTACCGCGCGGCAGATTTCCTCAATCACTTTCAGATTCGGCAGTTCCTGCCCGCCGCCGATGTTGTAGACTTCACCCGGCTTGCCGTTCTGAAGGCAGGCCTCGATGCCCCGGCAGTGATCCTCGACGTGCAGCCAGTCGCGCACGTTCATGCCGTCGCCGTAGATCGGCAGGGACTTGCCGTTCAGCGCGTTGAGGGTGAAAAGCGGGATCAGCTTCTCGGGAAACTGGAAAGGGCCGTAATTGTTCGAGCAGTTGCTGGTCGTGGTTTCAAGCCCGTAGGTATGGTAGTAGGCGCGTACGAGATGGTCACTGCCTGCCTTGGACGCAGAGTAGGGCGAATTGGGTGCATAGGCAGTGGTCTCGCTGAAGGCCGGATCGTTCGGGCCGAGCGAGCCGTAGACTTCGTCCGTGGAGACGTGGTGGAAGCGATGTGGTTTTCCGCTGCCTTTGTCGAGCCACGCCGTCTTTGCCGCTTTGAGCAGGCTGTGCGTGCCGATCACGTTTGTCGTGACGAAAGCATCGGGGCCGGTGATCGAGCGATCGACGTGGCTTTCCGCCGCGAAGTGGACGATGGTGTCGATGTCATGGTCATCGATGATCGACGAAACGAGATCGGTGTCGCAGATATCGCCTTCGACCAGGAGGACATCGTCCAGTCCGTCGAGGTTGGACTTGTTACCGGCATAAGTCAGCAGGTCGAGGACGACGATGTTGTCCTGCGGCGCGATGCGATTGCGGTAATGGACGTAGTTTGCGCCGATGAAGCCTGCGCCGCCGGTGACGATAAGATTAGCCATTGGTCCTGATCTCGGTAATCATCTTGCGAAGGTTGATGCGCCAATGCAGCGTGGGGCCGCCAAGGGCGGTGAACGTCGAGGTCTTGTCCAACACGGAATAGTGTGGACGGCGCGCGGGCGTGGGATATTCGACTGCGTTGATCGGAATCACCGGTACTGCCGTGTCCAGAAGCCCGGCCGCGAGTGCCTCTTCCTGGATTGCGACGGCAAAGTCGTACCAGCTGCACGCCCCTGCGTCAGTGTAGTGGTGCAATCCGGTCACCCCGTTGGACGAGAGCGTCCACAATGCTGCAGCAAGACCCGGGGCATATGTCGGGGTTCCGATCTGGTCGGCAACCACGCGCACTTCCGGACGCTCGCTCATGAGGCGCAGCATGGTGCGGACGAAATTGCCGCCATGGGGGGCATAAACCCAGGCCGTACGCACGATCAGTGCGTCCTCGCCTGCGGCGACTTCGCCGGCGAGCTTGGTGCGGCCATAGGCACTGATGGGCGCGGGCCTAGCGTCGGGTGCGTAAGGCACGCCGGACAGTCCGTCGAACACGAAGTCGGTGGAAACGTGCACGAAGCGGGCCCCAACACTGCGCGTGGCATCGGCGAGGTAACCGACCGCCGTCGTGTTTACCGCAAGCGCGGCGTCCTCGTCGCCTTCGGCCTTGTCCACCGCAGTATAGGCGGCGGCGTTGAACACCACATCGGGTCTAACCTCGGCAACGAGCGCCGATACTGCAGCGGGGTCGGTGATATCGAGGGTGTCGATGTCATGGCCGACGATGTCGGCTTCGGCGGGGGCGGTTGCGGACAGGCCCTTCCCGAGTTGCCCTTTGGCCCCGACGATCAGCGCCTTCATGCGAAAGGCTCCACTTCGTTCAGCGGCTTGCCGACCATGTCCTTCGCAGAAAGCTGGGGATCAATTCCCTCGAGCGGCCATTCGATGCCGACCTCAGGATCGTTCCACATGAGCGAATGCTCGTTGGCGGGATCGTAGAAATCAGTGCATTTGTAAAGGAAGTCGGTGCCGTCTTCCAGACTGACGAAACCATGAGCGAACCCCGGTGGCACCCATAGCATCCGCTTGTTCTGGGCAGAAAGTTCGATACCGCCCCATTTGCCGTAGGTCGCCGAGCCGGCGCGCAGATCCACCGCGACATCCCAGGCGCGACCGGCGGTGACACGCACGAGCTTGCCTTGCGGCTTGGGCTGCTGATAATGCAGGCCACGCAGCACGCCCTTGGCGGAACAGCTGTGGTTGTCCTGCACGAAGTCTAGATCCAGGCCGAGGCTGGCAAAGGTCTTGCGGTTCCAGCTTTCCATAAAAAATCCGCGATCATCCCCGAACGCGCGTGGTTCGATGATGACGAGGCCGTCGATTTCGGTCTGTATGATATTCACGCTCCGGTTTCCGCCACGAGGAGGGGTTCGCGGTTCTTCAGAAGGTTGAGCAAGTAGGCGCCATAGCCGCTTTTCACGAGCGGAGCGGCGATCTCTTCGAGGCGGGAATCGTCGATGAAACCCTTGCGCCACGCGATTTCTTCGGGACAGGCAACCTTCAGGCCCTGGCGTTCCTCGATGATCCGGACGTAGTTGCCTGCATCGAGGAGCGAGGCGTGCGTGCCCGTATCGAGCCAGGCGTACCCGCGGCCCATGATCTCGACCGTGAGTTCACCGTTCTCGAGGTAGATGCGGTTGAGGTCGGTAATCTCAAATTCACCGCGCGGGCTGGGCTTGAGATCACGGGCATAGTCGACCGCCTTGCCGTCGTAGAAATAAAGGCCGGTCACCGCATAGTTCGAACGCGGGTTCTGCGGTTTTTCCTCGATGGTTTCCGCACGACCCTGAGCGTCGAACGAGACGACGCCGTATGCCTTCGGATTTTTCACGTAATACCCGAAGACCGATGCTCCGGTCTCGCGATCGCCGGCGTTGGCCAGCCGTTCAGGCAAGCCATGGCCGTAGAAAATGTTGTCGCCCAGAACGAGTGTGGAAGGGTTGCTGCCCACGAAATTCGCGCCGATGTGGTAGGCCTGTGCAAGTCCCGCCGGTTCGGGCTGGATGGCATACTGAAGCTCGATGCCGAAGTCCGATCCGTCGCCCAGCAGCGCCTTGAATGCCGGCTGGTCGTGCGGGGTGGTGATGATGAGGATTTCCCGGATGCCCGCCAGCATGAGGACGGACATCGGGTAATAGATCATCGGCTTGTCGTAGACGGGCATCAGTTGCTTGGAGACGCCTCGGGTAAGCGGATAAAGGCGGGTGCCGGAGCCGCCGGCAAGAATGATACCTTTTCTCAACGTCTACCCCTCTTCTGAACTGGCGGGTTTGTTTTGCAAGAGGTCATGGCGCTTCGATTGAGATATCGGAAAACTCGGTTAGTCATCGTCACGATTACAGATCCTTTTGGATTCCGCTCTTCCGTCACTGCCTTGTGGCGAACGGATGGAGGATATGAGATGATTTCCGAGATTGCGCGTAAGTCCTCATCGGAGAAATCTTGATGCAGCGCAATTAGGATATTTAGCTCCGCAAAAGCACTTTCTACAAGGACGTTGGAAATTTTAGTGGCAAAATTTGCACAAGCAGATTTGCTGGCAGCGTGTTTGCGTATTCTACGAGAAAATCACCGATTTCCAATTATATGTGCGCGGCTCGCAGTTCCATGACCTGCACTTGCCGCTCGACGCCCATGCCACCGAAATTGTCGCCCTGACTGATCTCATCGCCGAGCGCGTGCGCAAGCTGGACGGAAAGACCGACACTTCGATCGGCGCGATCGGCGCGAAGACGACCATCAAGGAAGAGGACGACACCAGCCTCAGCGCGATGGCGATAGCCAAGGACCTGTTTCAGGACAATACCGCCTACGTCGCCACCCTGAAGGCGACCAGCGCACTGGCCGGAGAAGCCGGCGATAACGCCACTGACGGTATTATCGACGACCGGGCCGACCAAGCCGAGCAGCGCGCCCGGTTCCTGCGCGAGAATCTCGCTTGGCCCATTCCGCAGCGAGCGGCGGAGTGCTAGGGCGCTCCCTATGCTCAACGTCGAAATGATCGAAGGCGCCGACGACGCTGCCATCGCCACCTGGTTTGCCGCGCGCCTGCGCAGTGCGCTGGCTATATCTACCGAGATCGCCGTGACCGTGCCGGGCGGCTCCACGCCTTTCCCGATCTTCGAGCGG
This sequence comes from Novosphingobium sp. HR1a, assembly GCF_015594425.1. NCBI lineage: Bacteria > Pseudomonadati > Pseudomonadota > Alphaproteobacteria > Sphingomonadales > Sphingomonadaceae > Novosphingobium > Novosphingobium sp. HR1a. The sequence goes on along the minus strand of NZ_JABXWS010000051.1, from coordinate 194,196 downwards.
CTTGCGGCCGAGGATCTCCCGTGGCCGCGCATTGCGGTGTGGCCGGGCGATGACCGCATCGTTGCCGAGGACCATCCCGCCAGCAACGTTGGCAAGATCCGCGCCCGGCTCGAGCCCGCCGGTGCGAGGATCGTCCCGCTGACCGAGGATGCGACGCCGCCGCATTTCGCCATCGCATGGCTGGGGATGGGCGGCGATGGTCATATCGCCTCGCTGTTCCCCAATACCGACCCCCAGGTCGATGATGCGCTGCCGGTTCGTCGGCTAACCCCCGATCCGCTCCCTCCCGAGGCGCCGTTTGATCGGGTGAGCCTCACCATCCCCTCGCTCATCGATAGCGACGAGATCGTGTTCGTCATCCGGGGTGCCGACAAGCGCGCGGTATTCGACGCGGCGATTGCCGGGGAGCATGACCTGCCCGTCGCCCGCCTGCTGCGTACAACTAGCGCGAAAGTCACTTGCTTCTGCTGATCCGTTTGCCCGCGCCGCTGCACCGGGCGCTCTACCGGGCGGCGCATGCGATACGCGTGAAGGTCTGGCGCGTATGGCGTCCGCGCCTCGACGGGGTGCGCATACTGGCGCTCGATGCGGATGAGCGCATCCTGCTGGTACGCCATTCCTATGGCTCGGACAAATGGATGCCGCCTGGAGGCGGCCTCAAATCCGGCGAGGACCCGGTCGCCGCTGCGGTGCGTGAAACTCTGGAGGAGACCGGCTGCGCACTCGTTGGCGCGCGCTTGCTGACAGTGAGCACCGAGGAACTGCACGGCAGCCGCAATGTTGTGCGGGTCGTGCGCGGGGCCGCCCGCGGCGAGCCGCGCGCCGATGGGCGCGAAATCGTTGAGGCGTGCTTCTTCGCCCTGGATGACTTGCCGCAGCACATGCCGCGTGGGCTGGCGGAGGAGATCAGGCACTGGGCGGCAGTTTGACAAGGCGTGCTGGCGACGCGCCCTTGTGCAAGGGAAGGCTGCTGGTCTGGAGGTTCGCAATTCGCGGGCGCCGCAGCGCGAAGCCGCTGCCTGGATGACATCCGATTTACGAGAACGGTCATCATCGTCAGTTATCATGTCACCAATATACACACTGGTGATAATGCGATGAGCCCGCGCTACGGTCGCAAAACGGCAGTGACAGCGTGGTTGATTGTCCCAGTACCCGGCCATTTTCAGGGCTGGTATCCAGCGAGCCGGATGAACAATTTCCCGGCATCAGAGCTAATGAAGTTGCAAAGCTTGCGTTTTCACTTTGCGCGCCTTGCTCGGGAACTCGGCAGTCAGATTTCCATTGGTACCCGTCGCTACCGCGTGAAGGGCTACCTTCCAAGCCAGTTTGCCGTCGAAATGGGGCCCGAGCCGTACCTTGCCAAGCCACTGGGCGCCGCGATGGCTTCGCGGGCTGGCCCGATCGTTGATGTCGGAGTGAACAAGGGGCAGACGTTGCTGCGCATCCTGTCGATCGACGCGGACAGAGAATATGTCGGATTCGAGCCGCAGTCTGCATGTTGCGCGCTCGCTCAGCTTTTCATCAAGGACAACGCCCTTCGTAACGTGACGGTGGTCGGCGTTGCGCTCAGCGACAGTGATTGCCTCCTGCCGTTCTACGCGGAGGGGGCTTACGATGAAATGGGGACGCTCGATGTGCAATCGAGGGCTCGGTATGTTGACACTGTGCCGCCCCAGTTCGTTCCGGCGCGCAAAGGGGACGGGGCGTTGCAGGATCTGAACGTGCTCGCGCCGGCCATTATCAAGGTCGGTGTCGAAGGTGCCGAACTGAGCGTATTCCGGGGCTTGTCCGAAACGATCGCACGCGCCCGGCCGATCTGCTTCTTTGAGGTATTGCCGAATTATATGGGCGACGATCGGGAAGCCATCGATAAGGATGTTGCCGCGGCCAATCGCGAGAAGGCGGGAGCAATTTTCCAGTTCTTTCGGGATTCAGGATACCGGATTTACCAGATCGACCTTGCGGGCGAGGAATCGCCGATCGATGCTTTCGATCTCGACAATCCGGGCGCTTTTCTCGGAAGCGACTATGTTGCCCATCCTGTGTAACTGATACGAGGATGCGTGCCCTGTGATCGGCGCGAGCGGCCGCTTCGTGCACCTCTGATCCCGAATGCCGGACGGGATTGACTTGCGACGAACCGCCCGTGGGCAAGCGTGCAAGCGCAAGGTCTTCCATGTCGGCGCTGAGCCCCGTAATGTCAGGGGATGCGTATTCGCTCCCTTCTGCTCGCCGGCCTGCTGATTCCGCTCGGTCCGTCCATTTCCGCCCAAAGTACGCCGCAGCCCACCCGCATCCTCGACGCGAAGAGCGCGCAGCGGTTAGCGGCGAACAAGGGGCTGGCGCTGCAGTGGATCGACTGGAACACGCGCGGCACGGCAGTGGTGCGGCAGGACGATGGCGTCTGGAAGCTGCGCGGTGCACAGGCCGAAGCGGGCGGGGCCGGGCGTCTGTTCCTCGACGGCACCATCTCCGAGATTGGCGCAGACTATTTCACTTTCGAGGGCCGCATCGCCATCACCGATACGCCCGATGCCGGACGCCAGTGCGATAAGACGAAAATCTGGCATTTTGCGATAACACAGAATCGCAAGTATTACCGGCTGCGCGAATTCGAATGGTGTGACAGCCTGACGGATTACATCGATATCTATTTTTGAGGTGCCGCGAGGCAGCATAAAAAACCCCGCCTGGATCGCGCCAGGCGGGGTTTTCGTTTCGGCATCCGACGCGCCGGGTCGGATCAACTCGCGGCGAGGTTGCGCAGCACGTACTGCAGGATGCCGCCGTTGTTGAAGTATTCGACCTCGTTGGCGGTATCGATGCGGCACAGCGCGATGAACGTGAACTGGGTGCCGTCGGGGCGGGTCACCTCGACTTCCACGTCCTGGCGCGGCTTCAGGCTGGCAACGCCCTTGATGGTGAAGGCGCAGTCGCCGTTGAGGGCCAGGCTGTGGCGGCTCTCGCCGTCCTTGAACTGCAGCGGCAGCACGCCCATGCCGACGAGGTTGGAGCGGTGGATGCGCTCGAAGCTTTCGACGATGACCGCGCGCACGCCCAGCAGGTTGGTGCCCTTGGCCGCCCAGTCGCGCGAGGAGCCGGTGCCGTATTCCTTGCCGGCGATGACCACCAGCGGCGTGCCTTGCGCCTTGTACTTCTGCGCGACGTCGTAGACCGCGCCAGGCTCCTCGCCGAAGCGGCTCATTCCGCCTTCGATGCCGGGGACCATCTCGTTGCGGATGCGAATATTGGCGAACGTGCCACGCATCATCACTTCGTGGTGGCCGCGGCGCGAGCCGTAGGAGTTGAAGTCCGCCTTGGCGACCTGGTGCTCCATCAGCCACTTGCCCGCCGGGCTGTCGGCCTTGATGGACCCTGCCGGCGAGATGTGGTCGGTGGTGATCGAATCGCCCAGGATCAGCAGCGGCTTGGCCTCGATGATGTCGGTCACCGGCGCCGGGGTCATCTCCATGCCCTCGAAGTAGGGCGGGTTGGCAACATAGGTGGACCCGGCGCGCCACTTGTAGGTTTCCGAGCCGACCACGTTGATCGCCTGCCAGTGCTTGTCGCCCTTGTAGACGTCGGCGTAACGGGCCTGGAACATCTGGCGGTCGACGGCGGCGGTCATCGTCTCGGCGACTTCGAGGTTGGTGGGCCAGATGTCCTTGAGGAACACATCCACGCCGTCCTTGCTCTTGCCGATCGGGGTGGTGAGGAAGTCCTCCACCACGGTGCCCTTGAGAGCGTAAGCGACGACCAGGGGCGGCGAGGCGAGGAAGTTGGCGCGCACGTCGGGCGAGACACGGCCCTCGAAGTTGCGGTTGCCCGAGATCACCGCGCTGGCGACGAGGCCGTTGTCGTTGATCGCCTTGCTGATCGGCTCGGCCAGCGGGCCGGAGTTGCCGATACAGGTGGTGCAGCCGTAGCCGACGAGGTTGAAGCCGATGTTGTCGAGGTGCGCCTGCAGGCCCGCCTTGTTGAGATAGTCGGTGACGACCTGCGATCCCGGCGCGAGGCTGGTCTTGACCCAGGGCTTGGGCTTCAGACCCAGCTCGTCCGCTTTCTTGGCGACGAGACCGGCGGCCACAAGAACGCTCGGGTTCGAGGTGTTGGTGCAGCTGGTGATCGCCGCGATCATGACGTCGCCGTCACCGATGTCGAAGTCCTTGCCTTCGACGGGGACGCGCTGCGGGGTCTTCTTGTACGTCGCGGCCATATCGGCGTTGAACACGTCGTCCACTTCGGGAAGGGCGACCCAGTCCTGCGGGCGCTTGGGACCGGCGAGCGAGGGCACGACGGTCGACAGGTCCAGCTCCAGCGTGCTGGAGAAGATCGGATCGGGCGCGCCCGGCTCCATCCAGAAACCCTGCTCCTTGGCATAAGCCTCGACGAGGGCGATCTGCTCTTCCTCGCGGCCGGTCAGGCGCAGGTAGTCCAGCGTCTTGCCGTCGATGCCGAAGAAGCCGCAGGTCGCGCCGTATTCGGGGGCCATGTTGGCGAGCGTCGCGCGGTCGGCGAGGCTGAGCGAGGCGAGGCCGGGGCCGAAGTACTCGACGAAGCGGCCGACGACGCCGTGCTTGCGCAGCATCGAGGTGCAGGTGAGCACGAGATCGGTGGCGGTGACGCCTTCCTTCAGCTCGCCCACGAACTTGAAGCCGACGACTTCGGGGATCAGCATCGACACCGGCTGGCCGAGCATCGCGGCCTCGGCCTCGATCCCGCCGACGCCCCAGCCCAGTACGCCGAGCCCGTTGACCATCGTGGTGTGGCTGTCGGTGCCGACGCAGGTATCGGGATAGGCGACCAGTTCACCGTTCTGGTCCTCGCTCGACCACACGGTCTTCGCGATGTTCTCCAGATTGACCTGGTGGCAGATGCCGGTGCCCGGCGGCACCGCATAGAAGTTGGAGAGCGACTTGGAGCCCCACTTGAGGAAGTCGTAGCGCTCCATGTTGCGGGCGTACTCGATCTCCATGTTCTCTTCGAAGGCCTTGGGGTGGCCGAATTCATCGACCATGACCGAGTGATCGATGACGAGGTTCACCGGGACCAGCGGGTTGATCTTGCTGGTGTCGCCGCCGAGCTTGGCGATCGCATCGCGCATGGCGGCAAGATCGACCACGCAGGGGACGCCAGTGAAGTCCTGGAGGAGAACGCGGGCCGGGCGGTACTGGATTTCCTCGCCGGTGACGGGGTTCTTCTGCCAGTCCACTACGGCCTGGATATGCTCGGTGCCGACGGTGAAGCCGCCGTCCTCGAAGCGCAGCAGGTTCTCGAGCAGCACTTTCATCGAGAAGGGGAGGCGGGAAACATCGCCCAGTTTCTCGGATGCCTTGCCTAGCGAGTAGTAAGCGACGGTCTTGCCGCCGACGGTCATGGTGCTGCGGGTGCCGAGCGAGTCCTGTCCGACCTGTGTCATGGTGGGCTTTATCCCCTTTTGTGTAGAGCCTGCCTCGGGGACAACACGATTTGCTGCGTCGTGTTGCAGTGCGACAGGCGGAAATCTCTAGTCCCGGACGTGGGCTCTCGGCGGCCCAAGGTCAAGGGCGCGCGAGGCTAGACTTAGGTGTTGTTTTGGGCGGGGCGCGTGCCGATCCAGCAACCCGTCACGATCAATGCCGCACCTGCCACGATCCCGAGCCCGGGGCGTTCGCCGAACACCATCCAGCCCATGAGCGCGGCCCAGAGAAACCCGGTGTACTCGACCGGCACGAGCACCTGCGCCTCGGCCCGCGCATAGCCCCAGGACAGGAACAGCAGCGCGATGGTGGCGAGCACGGCGCCGAGCAGCGTCCATGCAAGGCTCGCGGCATCGGGCATGGTCCAGTAGAACGGGGCGAACAGGGCGAACAGCACCGTGACATTGAGATTCTGGAACAGCGCGATCTCCACGGGCCCTGCGAGCAGGGCCTGCTTGCGCTGCATGACGAGGTTGAGTGCATAGAATACCGCGGAGAGCACGATGGCGGCGGTGCCCTTGACCGCTTCGGCCCCGTACTGCCCGGCTCCGAAGCGGTCAGCACCGATCACCACCATGCCGACAAGGCCGAGCAGGGCGGCGAAGATAGCGCGCGGCCGGATCGTCTCGCCCAGCAGCAGCGCCGCGAAATAGAGCGCGATGATCGGCGCGAAGAACGAGATCGCCATGCCCTCGGCCATCGGGATGCGCACGAGGCCGTAGAAGAACAGCGCCGCCATCACCGAGGTGACGCAAGAGCGCTGGAAGTGGAACAGTGCCACTTTGCGGGTCGGCGTCGGGCGGCCCTTGGCCAGCCACAGCGGGATCGTCAGCAGCGTTCCGAACAGGTTGCGCAGGAGCAGCGCCGTGCCGACGCCGAGAACCAGCGAGGCGGCCTTCATCGCGGCATCCATGACGCTGAATGCGGCGATCCCGGCGACCACGGCCAGGACCGGGGCCAGCACGGGCAAAGCAGGCGGGTTGGGGGTGAAAGCGGCACGCATGACGCCTGCGCCTCTCGCCCGGCGCAAGGTTGTGCGCAAGCAATTCATCGCCGGGACATGTCGCATCCTTGAAGAATGGCGCGTAAACGGGCACATCTATGCGGCGTGGCGGCAACCTTGGAGAGCGCCGCGCGTCTTCCCCCCAAGGTCTCCATCGGGCAGGTTTCAAGGCAATATGGTGAGTTTCAAGCGCTTCGGTTCCAGCGTCGTCTCGGCGCTGACGCTTCTGGCTGTCGGCGTGCAGCCGGTTCAGGCGCAGAAGATCAAGACCGAGAAGTTGCCCGAGGACCTGCTCCCGCCGACCGTCGCGACGCCGACACCCACGGCCCCTGCGACCGCGAGGCCGGTTCGCCCCGCTGCGGTCCCCACCGCGCAGCCCTCCTCTGCCCCGGGCGCCGTGCCGGTACAGGCGCCGACTGTCTCCTCTCCCATCGTGCAGGAAGTGACGCTGGCCGAGCCTGTCATGCCCTGGACTGTGTCGGATGCGCAGGCGCTGCTCTCCACGATCGGCTACATCGGCAAGGAAGGCCTGATCCCGGCCGACTACCAGCCCGCCGCGCTCAAGGCCGCCATCGCCAAGGGTGAGGGCGATGCGCTCGACGCGCTCGCGAGCCGCGTCTTCGCCTGGCTGATCGAGGACCTGCGCGACGGCCGCACGCCGATGCCTGCGCGCGTCCAGTGGTTCGCGGTCGATCCCGACCAGGACACCATGCCCACCCAGCAGATTATGGCGCAGGCGCTGTCCGACCATGACGTTGCCGGTGTCGTCGCCAAGCTCGCGCCGACCAACCCGGATTATGCCGCGCTCAAGGATGCGCTCAACGCCACGCCGATGGCGCAGAAGGATCGCCGCGCGCTGATCCAGGCCAACATGGACCGCTGGCGCTGGCTCGCCCGCGATCTCGGGACCGTCTACCTGATGACCAACGTGCCGGAATTCCAGCTGCGCCTGGTGGTCAAGAACAAGATCCTGCGCACTTACAAGACGGTGGTGGGCAAGCCTGGTCGTACCGCCACCCCGCAGCTGGCCGAGACGGTCAGCGCGGTCGTGTTCAACCCGACCTGGACGGTGCCGCAGTCGATCGTCAAGGGCGAAGGGCTGGGCGCCAAGGTCATGAACAACCCGAAGTGGGCCGCCAACAACGGGTACAAGGGCTACAAGGCCGAGAACGGGATGATCACCGTCGTTCAGCAGCCTGGTCCCAGCAATGCGCTTGGCCTCATGAAGATCGACATGCCTAACCCGCATGCGATCTACCTGCACGACACGCCCGCGAAGTCCTACTTCAACTCCGACGTGCGTGCCTTCAGCCACGGCTGCATCCGCACCGAGCGCGCGGTGGAACTGGGCATGACGATGGCAATCCTGGGCGCCGGCATGTCCGGCACCGATGCCGCCGAACTGTCGCGCGCGGGCGAGTACAAGAAAGTGGCGATGACCCGGACCTTCCCGGTCTATCTCACCTACTTCACCTTCGCCCGTTCGATCGACGGGACGCTGCAGGCGTTCAACGACATCTACGAGCGTGACGCGCCGGTGCTCGCCAGCTTCAAGGCCGCGCGCCAGCTCAAGACCACCCAGCGTGCCAGCGACGAGGCGATCATCCAGCTGGATAACCCGCTGTAAAAGGCATGCCTGGCGAGCGGGAATGGGCCGCCGAGCGGCGCTGCATCCGTGAGCATGCTGGATCAATTCAGCATGGCACGGCCGCTGATGCGGCCCGCTATAAGCGTTAATGCCAGAACTGGTGCGGTGACCCTGCGCGGGCGGAGCTTGTCCAGTTTTTGCTTCGCCATATGTGAAGCCTGCACGTCAGCGCTGCAGGGCGCAACTGCCCAGGGTGCGACCCCGGCCGATCAATCCGCGCTTCGAGCGGCGTATGAGATCAACGCCGCAGCGATGGGGCCGTCCCTTTGCTTGTCGGGCGCGCCGCCGGGCTCCTAAGGCTGAGACGCAAGGAGAGCTGCGATGACTGATCCGAACGACGCCGACCGTATCGATGCTGCTACCAGCCGTATCGTCGACCTCGAGGCTGAACTGGAAGCTTCCGGCACGACAACCCGCGAAGCTGAGGCGTTGGCCCGGGTTCGCGAGGTTCTTCATCAGTGGGTTGATACCGTATCGGCGGTGGTCGCCACACCTGGGGTCGGACGGGTCGTGCTGATTCATGAGAACGGAAGCGAATCGCGCATTGCCTCCCCCGAGCTGCCGTTCCTGCTGGCCGTCCCGGTGACGTTTGGCGCTTTCAGCCAACAGGACTAGCGGTGCCTTGCTCGCCTCGCTGGCACCGCAACAGCGCGCAATGTCTGCGCCGGATTTTGTGGTCCAGAAAGCGACGAGCGTCCCGTCAAACATGATCGATCGGTGTAAATGTTTTGGTGCTATCAATAGGGCGGCCATCGCGTGCGACGCGATAAGCGGCGTTGCGTATCCGGCCCATAGTTCCTAGAATGCCGCGGTGCAGCAATTACTATCATCAATGCGCTTTTTCGTTACGGCGATTGCATTCGCCCTTTGCGGGGCAGCCGCGCGCGCGACGTTCCAGTATGTTGAAACGCGCTGGCAGGTCGTGATTTTCGTGACAATGGCCGCGGTGATGGAGATCAGCGCCGATGATCGCGGTCGCCGTGCCAGCAAACTCCGGTTTGCCGTCAACGCAAGCAGCGCAGCGGCGGCGATCATTGCCGTCAAATGGTACATCGAGGGCGTATCACCGCTGGTTCTGACCTTGCTGCCGTGAACGGGCGCCCGCGTTGCCATTGCCGCGATACCGCTTCGGCAGCGACAATACCGGCTGCACCGAACGACACCTCTCATCGCGATCCGAGCCCCGGCAGGAATGAAACCAGGCGATCCAGGTTCATGTTCCCGTGCCCGTTTGCTGCCCCGGTGCAAATGTGAAGTGGGGCGGAATTACAGCGGTACTGACCCGTTTTTCCTCCTTAAGCGGTCTGGGCCGAATTTTCGTGGTTCTGGCCGCACGCGGCCGCTCGCTTCTGATGATACGCGATGCTTGATGGCAGAGTGCTTTGCGAAGCAAGATGCGAGGTGTGCCCACGTCGCCCAATGGAAAAGGTCGTTTGAAAGCCGCTGGCACGAGCCATTGCAGGGGTGGCCCGTATCTGCTTTGCCAATTGCGGTTTCTCGCAATGCGGCAAGGGCGCTATCATTTCTGGCGGTAAGCTTATTGCGGTAAAAATGAGATTTATGAACACCGGCATTCGAAGTTCCATGGTGCATCGCACCGCTGTCGCTGCACCGAGGCGGTTGCAACATCGGGTTTGCAGATGGGCCCTCGTCCTGCTGGCTCTTGCAGCAGGGGCGCTATCGAGCCCATCGGTTTTCGCGGCGCCGCCGAGCGAACCCTGGCCCGTCGCCTTGCGGGTCCAAATGGCGAAACTGACCACGGTTGGCTACAGACTGAATCTGGCCGCTGTGGATTTGTGCTCCAGCAAGGCCGCCGGTACCGGAATGAGCCTCGACTACATCGGCGCTTATTCCGAAAGTGACCGGCCGGCCGTCTCGCAGCTGCTGAGCATGAATGATAAGCCCCAGATCGCTGCCGTGGTCAAAGGTGGCCCTGCGGACCTTGCGGGTGTCCGCGTGGGTGACGAATTGCTGGCCGTCAATGGTGAAACAGCTGGCGCGATAATCGCCGCTTCACCTGACGCTGCGCTGATCGCCGATGAGATAGAACAGCGCTTGGCACAGCAGCCTGTAGCGAAGGTGATCCAGCTCGGATTGCGCCGTGACGGTAACGCCTTCGAGGTTCACATCCAGCCGCAACTGACTTGCGCAGCGCGCTTCGTGATCAAGACCGGTGAGGGGATCACCGCGTTTTCTGACGGCAGTAACGTCGCGATATCCAGCAAGCTGATCGCATTTGCCGTTAACGACGATGAACTGGCTTTGGTCGCCGGGCATGAATTGGGCCATGTCATCTACCACGACGGGACGGCGGGAAGTCTTGCGGAACGCAGGCGGATGGAGGATCGCGCGGATAGTGTGGGGCTGCGATTGGCCACGTGCGCGGGATTTGACCCCTCGACCGGATTGGAGTTCTGGCTTCGACGTGACGAGCAGGACATGCTCCGACTGTTTCGTGACCCATCGCATCGCTCCCGCAAGGCGCGCGTTCAGCTGATGCGTGATGAAATTCCGAACATTCAGTGCCCATATCGGCCTTGAGTGTAGCTCTCTTGCAGTAATCCCCTGTCCTCTCAGCCGCGCTTGCCGCACTGAGGCGCGAGATCGCAGGATCGGCCGCTCTGGCCGGCTCATTATCGATGGCCGGGCCTTCCGTTCGCGAAGAGCGGTTTGCGACCAGCACCCTTGGCCCAGCCGGATAGGAACGGCGCGCCATCGTTATCTCAGCAAACCAACGATTTCCTGGCCGGCATTCCGTTGCGTCGCCATGACGCGCTGAGCGCCACCGGCATGGAGCGGCGCCCGCATCACCCAGCCATTCTTGAAATGAATGTCGCTGGCCATCGCAAGCGATCCTTCTTGCCCGCAGCGACAATCCGCTTGATCCAGCGGCATTATGCCGCACCAGCGAAATGATCCAGTCTGCGTGTGAGGGCGGCACCGTGATGATACCAGGCGTGGCCACACCCAATGGCCATGCTGGCTGGCTGTTCCCGTTCGGCGGAGATGATACGCGTTAGCTCACCCAGTTAGGATACGGTCCAGTGCCAGCCGAAACTTCGCCATGTCCTCGGCCGAACCCACGGTGATCCGCGACATCCGCGGATAGGCGCTCCATGAGCGGCCGATCTGTACGCCCTGCGCCAGAAACGCCTCGCTCATCTGTTTGGGCGAACGGTCGTTCCATTCGAGAAGGAACATGTTGGCGCGGCTGCCCGGCAGAACCTTCAGGCCCCGTTTCGCGACGTTCGCCAGCGTTTCCTCGCGCGCGGCCTCCATCTGGCTCCGCCGTGCGGCGATCTCGCCCGTCTGCGTCAGCGAGGCGGTCCCGCAGGCGACGGCCGTGATCGGCAGCATCATCGTCACCAGATCGCCGTCGTAGCGCATCATCCGCTTGTGCAGCGCAGGATCGGCCACCGTCAGGCCAAGGCGCATGCCCGCCATCCCGAACAGCTTGGAGAACGACCGCATCACGATCACGTCGCTGCGCGTCGCGGCAAGCGGCATCGCGCTGGGGGCGCCGGCGAAGTGGAGATAGGCTTCGTCCACCAGCACCACCGCGTCCTTGGGCTTGGCGGCGAGCAGCCACTCGATGTCGGCAAGCGGGGTCAGCGTGCCGGTGGGGTTGTTGGGCGTGCAGATATAGTAGAGCCCCCCGTTCGGATCGGCGGAGAGCATCGCGCGCACGTCATGAGCGTTGGTCGGTGTGAGCGGGACTTTCGACACCTTGGCCCCCAGCCATTCGCCCACCTGCCAGATCGGCTCGAAGGTCGGGTCGGCGGTGACGATCCCGCGTGTAGGAGACGCAAACGTGACGGCGATGCGGGCGAGCGGATCGCTCGAGCCCGGCCAGGCGACGACGCGATCTGCAGGCACCCGTTCGACCATTGCGACGGTGTCGCGCAGCTTCTGGATCTCGCCGTCGGGTTCGTAGCGGTTGCCTTGCGTGACCGCCTTCATCGCGGCCTGCACCCCGGCGGGGAAGGGGCCGGTCCAGCACTCGTTGGCGCCGATCCGGACGGTCCCTGTCGCGGCCTTGGGCACTTGCGCGAAGGCAGGCCCAAAGCCTGGCATGACCTGCGCCGCCGCGACCCCGCCGCCGAGCAGCACGGCGATCCGTCCGAAGCTGCGCCGGTCGTAGCCGCGGGTGACGAGGTCGTGCTTCAGGTCGTCGTCAAGCGAAAGGGGAAGCGTGTCGGGCATGGGCGGCTCCAGCTGTGCAGTTGCAGCATGATGCCTCAGCAAGCGCGCAAGACAAGAGCGCCCACGCAAAAGGGCGGGAGTGCATCCAGTGCGCTCCCGCCCTTTCTGATTATCAACGCCGTGCGTGGATCAAACGTCGAGGTTGGCGACGTTGAGTGCGTTTTCCTGGATGAAGTCACGGCGCGGTTCGACGATATCGCCCATCAGGCGGGTGAAGATCTCGTCCGTCACGTCGGCGTCCTCGACCTTGACCTGCAGCAGCACGCGGTTTTCAGGGTCCAGCGTTGTTTCCCAGAGCTGGTCCGCGTTCATCTCGCCCAGACCCTTGTAGCGGGCGATCGACAGGCCCTTGCGACCGGCGGCAAGCACCAGCGCGAGGAGCTGGCTGGGACGGGTGATGACGTCCGCGCCCTGGGTCGGGCGGGCAGCGACGACGGGTTCGTCCTCGCCGTCTGCATCCACGGTCGCCTCGGGCTCTGCCTCGGCTGCGCTGGCGCGCACCAGGCGCGCGGTACCGGCGTAGACTTCGGCGTTCTCGGCGGCGAGGCGGGCGAGCTTGCGGGCCTCGGCGCTGGAGAGGAAGCTGCCTTCGATCTTGTGGTGATCGGTGACGCCGCGCCACAGGCGTTCGACCTCGACGGTGCCGTCTTCGGACAGGCGGGCCGACCAGCGGGCCTCGGTGTCGCCGCGATCGAGCCATGCCGCGGTGCGGGTGAGGGCGGCGCTGCGGGCCTCGATCGACAGGTCGGGCTCGAACACGCCGGCGAGGCCCAGTGCCTCGATGATGACGGGGTCGTAGCGGCGTGGCACGAAGGCCATCAGGTTGCGCATGCGGATCGCGTGCTCGACCAGCGCTTCGAGGTCAGGCCCGAGACGCGCGCCGCCCGAGGTTTCGAGCACGCGGCCGTTGAGGCCGGCCTCGACCAGATAGCGGTCGAGGTGGGCACCGTCCTTGAGGTAGACCTCCGAGCGACCCTTCGACACCTTGTAGAGCGGCGGCTGGGCGATGAAGAGGTGCCCGGCGCGGATGATGTCGGGCATCTGGCGGTGGAAGAACGTCAGCAGCAGGGTGCGGATGTGCGCACCGTCGACGTCTGCGTCGGTCATGATGACGATCTTGTGGTAGCGCAGCTTGTCGAGCGTGAAATCGTCGCGGATGCCGGTGCCCATCGCCTGGATCAGCGTGCCGACTTCCTTGGACGAGATGATGCGGTCGAACCGCGCACGCTCGACGTTGAGGATCTTGCCCTTGAGCGGCAGGATCGCCTGCGTCTTGCGGTCACGCCCCTGCTTGGCGGAGCCACCTGCCGAATCGCCCTCGACCAGGAACAGTTCGCACAGCGAGGGATCGCGCTCCTGGCAGTCGGCCAGCTTGCCGGGCAGGCTGGCGATGTCCATCGCGCCCTTGCGGCGGGTCAGTTCGCGGGCACGCTTGGCGGCTTCGCGGGCGGCGGCGGCGTCGATGATCTTCTGGACGATCGACTTGGCATGGGCGGGGTTCTCCTCCAGCCAGTCGTTCATGCGGTCCGCCATCAGGCTTTCCAGGGGCTGGCGCACTTCGGAGGAGACCAGCTTGTCCTTGGTCTGCGACGAGAACTTGGGATCGGGCAGCTTGACCGAGACGATCGCGGTAAGGCCCTCGCGCATGTCGTCGCCCGTCAGCGAGACCTTCTCCTTCTTGAGCAGGCCCGACTTCTCGGAATAGTTGTTGAGCGTGCGGGTCAGCGCTGCGCGGAAGGCGGCAAGGTGGGTGCCGCCGTCACGCTGCGGGATGTTGTTGGTAAAGCACAGGACGTTCTCGTAGTACGAATCGTTCCACTCCAGCGCGACGTCGATGCCGATGCCGTCGCGCTCGGACGAGATCGCGATGGGCTCGGCCAAGAGCGCGGTCTTGTTGCGGTCGAGATACTTCACGAAGGCCGCGATGCCGCCTTCGTAGAACAGATCGTGCTCCTTGACCTCTTCGTGGCGCTTGTCGCGCAGCTTGATGCGCACGCCTGAATTGAGGAACGCCAGTTCGCGGTAGCGGTGCTCCAGCTTGTCGAAGTCGAACTCGGTGACGTTCTTGAACGTGTCGGTCGAGGCGAGGAAGGTCACGCGCGTGCCCTTCTTGAAGCCGTTATCGTCCGGGTTCTGTTCGGCCTTGGGGGCGGGGCCCTTGACCACCAGCGGTGCCACGGCATCGCCGTGCGCGAACTTCATCCAGTGCTCCTGGCCCTCGCGCCAGATCGTCAGCTCCAGCCATTCCGACAGCGCGTTCACCACCGAAACGCCGACGCCGTGAAGGCCGCCCGAGACCTTGTAGGCATTGTCGTCCGAGGTGTTCTCGAACTTTCCGCCCGCGTGCAGCTGGGTCATGATGACCTCGGCAGCGGAAACCCCTTCCTCGGCGTGAATGCCGGTGGGAATGCCGCGGCCGTTATCCTCGACTGAAACCGAGCCGTCGGGATTGAGTTCGATCAGCACCAGGTCGCAGTGACCGGCGAGCGCCTCGTCGATGGCATTGTCCGAAACCTCGAACACCATGTGGTGCAGGCCCGAGCCGTCATCGGTATCGCCGATGTACATGCCGGGGCGCTTGCGGACCGCGTCGAGGCCCTTGAGGACCTTGATCGAATCGGCACCGTAGGAGTTCTGGTTCTTGTTTTCGGGATTGCTGGCCATGGCGAGCATATAGGGTCTGAGGGGGGTAAACCCAAGCGAAACCGGCTCCGAGGCCGGGGTTTTCCACAAGGGTGCGACAGTGGTTCGGCGAGGCTGCGGCGAAGCGATGCAGGCAGGCGGCGGGAACGACATGCGTGGGGGGTGACGCCCGTCTACCAGAATTAAATATCTGTAATTCTGATGTCTTCGCCAGTGCAATTGATTGTTACTTGTCTGCGGCTTCTAATGATTAACGTCGGAATAAATATATCTCCTTAGCTTCCTGCTCTGAACAGGGGGTTAGAGCGCATGATTACGGACGTTTCCCAGAGGGACCTTGTCTGGCCCAATTTTGCCAAGGCGGGATGTATTTTGCTGGTGGTGATGATGCATCTGGGTGAGCAGGTTGCGTTGATGCCATGGGCGAACAATGTGGAACTGGCGGCGGCTTGGCATGTCTTGAACGGTTTCATCCGGCCGGTGCGTATGCCCCTGTTCTTTCTTGTCTCCGGGATTCTCGCTTCTGAGTCGGTCATGCGGCCGCGCCTCGATACGCAGCGCAGCCGGTTGGTGAGGCCGCTCTACCTCTACTTCGCCTGGGGCGTGATTTACCAGGTCCTGGTGCCGATGGACCCGGCCGCGTCCTGGTTTGAATGGACGGCGGATAACCGCCTCCTGCCCGTGCTGCTTCTGACCCGCATGTCATGGTACCTGTTGGCGCTGGGCATGTATTACCTGCTGACCAGGATCACTTTGCCGCTGCCGGTCTGGGCGGCGCTGCTGCTCTGTGCAGTGCTGTCAGTGCTGGGTACTATGTTCGAAGGGCACCTGTCCGCACATCAGCCCAAGATGCTGCGCTGTGCGATTTTCTTTGTCGCTGGTGTGCGCATGAAGGACCCGGTCCTGGCGTTCGTCGAGCGCGCAACGGCTTCGCGCGTATTGGTACTGGGCGGGGCGTACCTTGTCGGGGCGGCCGTGGCTTTGAAGTCCGACACGTTTCTGCTGCCGGTGGATATTCTGGCGGTAGCGGCCGGTGCGATGCTTTGCATGCTGTTGGTGCGTCGGAGTTCGGCGCTGATCGCGCCTGCCTCCTGGCTCGCCAAGCGAACCCTGCCGATCTACCTCATGCACTTCCTGATGATGCCCGGGCTGGCCTTCCTCCTCGAGCGCTACGCTGCGCCTATCCTCACCAGTGTCTGGGCAGGAGCAGTCTATCCGCTCCTGGCTGTGCCGCTGATCGTGACAGCGTGCCTGGTGGCACATGGTGCGTTGTTGCGGACGGGGGCGGCGGACTGGCTGCTGGATCTGCCCGCATGGCGCTTGCCGGATACTAGCCGCAAGGCAATGCTTTCTTCGCATGGCGGCGTGACCATGCCTGTGAAGATGGCAGCATGACGCTGGTACGAAAAAAGGCGGCCCTGGGGCCGCCCTTCTCATGGGTAATTCAGGGTAACGCCACCGGCGCCTGGAAAATCAGGCGAGGGTAAGCGCGAACGCCAGCGCGCTGGTGCCCAGCGCGGCAGCGAACCCGAACGTGCGGTGCACGAGGGTCATAATAAAGCTCCTGCAAACATTCTTATCGTTTCATCGCATATGCGGAGCGTTCCGGCGCTCCGCCTTGCGTGCGGCAGGAAGCGTTCCGGCGCCTCTTGCTGCGGTGCGGCAAATAGCGATGCACAAATTTTGCGCAAATTCAAAAGGGGCAAGTTATGTTGCATGTCTTGCAACAGAGGCTCGATTCGGCGTGCATTGCGCTCAAGTCATCGCCGAAAATGACCGGTTTTCTCCTGTTGCTGTTATCGCTGTGTCGATCTGACTGACGTGGGCCTCCGGCAAGCCTTCAGCAGTCTTGAGTGGATTGCCTAAAAAATAGGCAATTATCGCTGCGACGCTAAATGCTGCAATGCGAACTCAAAATCGCGGAGCCTACGCAAAGAAATGGAAAACTGCCCTGACGGGTTGCCTGGCGCAGTAATGATGCGTCATCTGCCGCGTTTCGGGGGCTGGACAGCCAACCCGCGCGCGACTAGTGGCTCGCCATGAATATCCAGCCCACCGAATCCGTTCTGATCGTCGACTTCGGCAGCCAGGTGACGCAGCTGATTGCCCGGCGCGTGCGCGAGGCCGGCGTCTATTCCGAGATCGCCCCGTTCAACGCCGCTGAGGAGGCGTTCCGCCGCATGAACCCGGTGGGCGTAATCCTCTCCGGCTCGCCCGCCTCGGTGCTGGATGAGAACGGTCCTCGCATCCCCGACGTGATCCTCGAGAGCGGCCGCCCGATCCTGGGTATCTGCTACGGCCAGCAGTCGCTGATGCATCAGATGGGCGGTGAAGTGACCGGCGGCGATGGGGGCGAGTTCGGCCGCGCCTTCATCGAGATCGGCGATGAGTGCGCGCTGTTCAACGGCCTGTGGAAGGTCGGCGAGAAGCATCAGGTCTGGATGAGCCACGGCGACAAGGTGACCAGCCTCGCTCCCGGCTTCCGCCCGGTCGCATCGAGCGCAGGCGCGCCTTTCGCGGTGATCGCCAACGACGAGAAGCGCATCTACGCGATGCAGTTCCACCCCGAGGTCGTGCACACGCCCGACGGCGGCAAGCTGCTCAAGAACTTCGTGCGCCATGTCTGCGGTCTGACCGGTGACTGGACGATGGCCGAATTTCGCAAGACCAAGATCGAGGAAATCCGCGCGCAGGTGGGCGAGGGCCGGGTGATCTGCGGCCTTTCGGGCGGCGTCGATTCCGCCGTTGCGGCAGTGCTGATCCACGAGGCGATCGGCGACCAGCTCACGTGCGTGTTCGTCGATCACGGCCTGATGCGCATGGGCGAGGCGGACCAGGTCGTCAGCCTGTTCCGCGGCCACTACAACATCCCGCTGGTCCACGTCGATGCCTCGACGCTGTTCCTCAACGGACTTGAGGGCGTCACCGACCCCGAAGCCAAGCGCAAGTTCATCGGCAAGACCTTCATCGACGTGTTCGAGGACGAGGCCAAGAAGATCGGCGGCGCCGAGTTCCTGGCGCAGGGCACCTTGTATCCGGACGTGATCGAAAGCGTTTCGTTTACCGGCGGTCCTTCGGTGACGATCAAGAGCCACCATAACGTCGGCGGCCTGCCCGAGCGCATGAACATGAAGCTCGTCGAGCCGCTGCGCGAACTGTTCAAGGACGAAGTGCGCGAACTGGGCCGCGAACTGGGCCTGCCCGACGTCTTCGTCGGTCGTCACCCGTTCCCCGGCCCGGGTCTTGCCATCCGCATCCCCGGCGAAGTCAGCCGCGAGCGCTGCGACATCCTGCGCAAGGCGGACGCGGTCTACCTCGAGGAGATTCGCAACGCCGGTCTCTACGACGCGATCTGGCAGGCCTTTGCGGTGCTGCTGCCGGTCAAGACGGTGGGCGTGATGGGCGACGGTCGTACTTACGACAGCGTCTGCGGCCTGCGCGCGGTTACTTCGACCGACGGCATGACGGCGGATATCTACCCCTTCGACGCGGCCTTCCTCAGCCGCGTCGCGACCCGCATCATCAACGAGGTCAAGGGCATCAACCGCGTGGTCTACGATTACACTTCGAAGCCGCCCGGCACGATCGAGTGGGAATGATTTTTACCGCCTCTGGCGGTATCCGATTGCACGCCATGTTGCGATCTAACCGTATGAGAAAAAACGATAAAAATATCATCATCTATCGTCGTCTATCGAGGGGCAATGCTCCGATTTGACGGTATAGCGGACGGTATGGGGGAACTTGTTCGGTTAGGGGTTTACCTATACCGTCAGGGCTAAGAGAGCTGCTGACGGTATAGTTTTTGGCCATAAATATTTGAAATTACGAGATAAAATCGCTTCCAGCGACGCCTGTTTTGGCCTGACGGTATAATTGGCGCCTCTCTGCTGTTGTTTGGACAGATTTGGAGGCTCTCATGCTTACCAACACTTCTATTAAGGCACTGAAATAACAGAAAAAATTGTACAAGGTGAGCGATCGTGACGGTATGTAAGTCGTGGTCCAGCCGTCAGGGACCATCGTATTCCGCTGCGACTACCGGCTCAACGGACGGCGCGAGACGCTGACGCTCGGTCGATATGGTCCCGACGCCCTTTCGCTAGCCAGGGCTCGCGAGAAGCTAATCGACGCGAAGCGGGCCATTTCTGAGGGGCGGTCGCCTGCTCAAGAGAAGCAACAAGACAAGCGTCGACTGAAGGAGGCGAAGCGGTTCGGCGAGTTCGGCGAAAAGTGGTTCCAGGAATCGCGCATGGCGGACAGCACGCGGGCTATGCGGCGCTCCATCTACGAGCGCGACATTCTGCCGACATTCCGAAACAGGCTGCTGACGGAGATCACGCCGGACGATCTCCGTATGATGTGTGGGAAAAGTGAAGGATCGCGGCGCTCCAGCCACAGCCGTCAATGTGCGCGATATCGTGAAGCTGATCTTTGCATTCGCCATCCTGCATGGCGAGATGGTCGCCAACCCAGCGGATGAGGTTGGACCACGCGCCATAGGCGGCGCCCGGCGTCTGAAGCACCTCGCGAATGCCGGCGTCCTCGATATCCGCCACGTCCAGGTCGACTGTAGCGGCGTTGACGGGGCTGGCCGACGGTGGATCGAAGCTGTGAAGGAAGGTTCTCGTCATAGGGCCAGCGCCCGCTTGAGGTCGTCATGCTCGAAGGCGCTGGCCATGCGGTTTATCTCAGCCGGTCTCGCGCCGACCGCCTTTGCAGTTTCGCGCCAAGTTGAGGTCACGGTCGCCACGTCCTTGATGACCGTGCGAGCCTGCGCCAACGTGAGGGCGAAGAACTCCGAGGCCTCTTCCAGAAGGTCGAGCGAGCAGGTGCCCTCATCGAGATCGATGTTGGTCGTCAGCACTCGCGCTTTGATATCGGTCGGCACGGGATTGAGGTCATACGCTGGGGACAGTGACCATCCGGCCTTACCCAGCCAGAGGAAGCCGTGATTGCGCAGATGATCGTCGACATTTGAGATCAGCACATTGAAGACGACACGGCGATAAAGGGCGTGGGCATCGGTCTTCCCCTGCGCGCCATGCTCGGCCAGGGCGTCGACGATCTCCGGATAACTGCCGCGCTCGCCATCCTTGGCTCCCATCATCGCCATCGCCGACAGGAAGGGAATGCGGACCGCACCCTCTCGATCGAAGCGCCGCGACAGCATGACCTTCTTGCCGGCGACATCGATCAGTTCGTGAAGCGGCGTGGCGATGCCGGCTTGGCCCGCCAGTCGTAGGGCGATCTCCTCCCATGTCTCCATGCTGTAGTCGTCGGTCTCTTTGGGAAACTTGGCGATGGAGAGATGACCGTGCTGGTCCACGACCGAGGCCTTGGGCCGCGCTCCGCCAAGTGACGAGCCGGGCGCAAAGATGAGCTGGAGGTCTTCGTCGGTTTCCTCATCGCGCAGAATGCGTTCGGTGATCTGAAGCAGTCGGCCGAGTTCGATCAGGGCGGGCACGGCGGCGCGGATCGGCGCTTGGAATTGTTCTTCGCCGACCCAACGGAAGCGAAGCGCGCCAAGTCGGGTCTCGTCGGCGACGCCGAGCAGATAGTCGCTTTCGGCCAGACTGCGCACGGGGCGGCCATCGCGCTCGGCGCTGCGCCGCTCCGAGCGTTGCATGAGGCGGCGTCCCCAGGTGTCGGGCGCGGAATCGCCGATAGAGCCGAAGGTCGCCAGACCAGCGGGTGGCGCGAATGCCCCGCGCGTCAGGGCCAGAGCCGGCTCAAGCGAGAAGCGATCCGGGTCCTCAAGCCAGCCGCGATCATATTCGAACATGATGGTCTCGGCGCCACGGACGCGATTGCCCCGCGCCAACCCGATTGGGCGCGTGTGGCCATGAAGGTCGAGATGAACCTCGAAATCAGCCATCGCGCGACGCTCCGGTCGGCCGCTTCGGGTGGGCGTGCTTCGGCAAATCGGCGCTGGCCAATGCCTGACCGACGCTGTCGTTGCCGATATCGGCGATCTGGCTCAATCCTTCCAGGAGACCGAGCGCCTGAAGGACGCCGGCATAGATACCGATGCTGACATTGGTATCGCCCGCCTCGATCTTTTGGAGCGTCGAACGCGACGTGAAGGCTCGCTCGGCCACAACTGACATCGGCAGCCGACGACGGCGACGGGCATCATGGATGTCCGCGCCAAGCTTGCGCAGCGCGCGCCTCACCGCGGCGGGCGGATTATGGGGTGTCGGCATTTGCTACCTTCGCACTACAGACTGGAGGGATGTGTAGCGCGAAGATTACAATTTCTCTATAGGGAACTGAGCCGATTGGTCCGTCGCCCGATTGGCAAAAAATGCCTATGACGGTATAGCCCAGAGAGGCGCGAATGCCGGCCAGAGTAACCTGGCGTAGAAACGGCGAATGACGCTGGGGACGAGCAGTTTGGACCCTGCAATTTCGTCGTCGGCGATAGATGGCGAAACCATTGAATTTGGCATATGGCCAAAAAGTCCAATGATTTCAAAAGCGCTGTTCTTTGTCGGTGTCGCTGACGGTATAGTTTTGGGCGAGAAATATTTTTTCCCTAAAAATCAATCGGTTAGGATGTTAGGAAATAATCGAGTGGGAGTAAGCGGCAAGCCCGGTCCGATCGGCTGGGGGTCGGCTTCCTGACCGGTCCTAGTGCGTGCAGACCTTGGGCCGGTTGGGGTCGACCTGCTTGAAGATGAGCAGCTTGCGTTCAAGCCAGGTCGCGGATTCCAGCGTCAGGCTGGCGGCCGTCGCCTGCTCGATCAACTGGCCGTCGTGAACATAGGTTACCCACTGGTCGGGATGACGGCGCAGGAATTCCTCGATCGAGAACAGCACGTTCATCCGGCCCTCTTTCGCCGTGCGGGTGAGCGAGGGGCTTGACGAGGCGACGACCTGCACCACGTCCCGCTGGTAGTCGAACAGATAGGGCGGGCGCGAGAACAGCAGGTGGTTGGTGGTGCCGCCTTCTGTGTGCAGGTTGCTGAACATGTTGATCGAACTTTCGGTCTTGAGCCCGAGGTAGGGTGACAGGCAACTGACGAAGTAGAGTACCGGGACGATCCAGTTCCATGCAGCATAAGGACTGCGACCGGCGGTTCCTCCGCGATAGGGCAGGTACAGCATCGCTGCGTAGATCATCGCGGTCATCGCCACGCCGCCGACCACTGCCCAGGTCAGGATGAAGATCGAGTGCAGCAGCATGAGCGCGGGGCGGCCCGGGTTCGCGAGCGCCAGCAGCAGCACGACCAGCGTGGCGATCGCCAGAAGCGCGGCTATCGGCGCCAGAATGCCGATGCGGCCGAACAGGCTGCGCAGCGGCTCCACGACATGACGGCAGGTGATCTCGTAGATCTTCGCGCTGGCCTCGCGCGGCATCGTCAGCATGTAGAGCGCGAAGACGAGGCTGGAGAAGTCCATGTACCAGCTGTAGGCCGAGATCGGAATGATATAGTGGAACACCAGCGCGCTGGTCAGGCCGATCGCGAACCACCGCTTCCAGAACAGCGCGACGATGGCGATACCCTCGATCACGAACGTCGACCAGATCGCAAGGTAACGGCCGACGAGGTTGTCCTCCAGCCCGAACGGCTCGGCCAGCGGCTTGTAGAGGCCGACCGCGCAACTGACGGTGGGATCGAGGAAGTCGGTATTTATCTTATGGAAGATCCCGTAGAAGTACATCGTCGCGAGGATCAGTCGCGCCGGGGTGCGCAGGGACTCGTAAAGGCGCTCGCGGGTCAGTTTCCCCTGCGCGGCCAGCACTGTACCGCTGAGCAGGATGCACAAGTCGAACATCGTGGTGATCGTCTTGTTGTTGGATGCGACGGGCAGACGCAGTGCGTAGAGCAGGACTGTGCAGGCGGCGAGGGCGACGAAGGCGTAAGTCTTGCGCGGGAACAGGATCGTCATCACGCTGGTGGCCACGACCGACCACGCCAGCAGCATGTAGAGCGCGCCTTCGCGCCCGGTCAGGCCCCAGGGATCGCCGACGATGCTGAACAGTGCCGCGACGCCCCAGCACGGCGCCACCGCGGTCAGGCCGTCGAATGTGGGCGTTGCTGCGCCCTGCGATAGGCTGCGCCACGCGACCGGGCGGAAAAGCGAAGTGCCTGGTGCTGACGACATAAGTTACCCCTCGGTGTCGTTAGGTGCCGGTCAGTCCCCGGCGGCAGGGGACTGTGCGATGCGCTTGCGCGCGCGCAGCCACAGGGTCGCCCTTCGCCCCGCCTTCAGCCAGGGATAGCTGAGCCGGGCAATGGCGGGGCGGGAAAAAAGCAGGGCATTCATGCGGTTGAACAGGCTGGAGGGCGACGCCAGCAGCGCCAGCGCATGCACAGCGTCGGAGCCGTGGTAAATCCGTTCGCGGTAGGAGAAGACCATGCCGTGGTCGAGGTCGAAGCCTTGCGCCGCGATCGCGGCCACGCGCGGGTCGTCGCTGCGCGCATCGACGAGTTCGACGGGGCCGACGCTGTCGCGCAGCCTGAGCATGCGCACGTAGTTCTGGCAGAAGATGCACTCGCCATCGTAGACGACCAGCGCCGGCACCTCGCCGCTCACGGGACGTCCTTGCCGAGTTTACCGGGAGGATCGCGGAAGGATTCCCTCTCGCAGTCGCCGTAGAAGGCGCAGCCGGATACCACAGGGATATTGTGCAAGGCATCGACTATGCCCACGAGGGTCAGGATGACGCTTGCGTAGACGGCCGCGCGCTTGAGAGGCGTCAGGGCCTGCGGGTGGGTGGGGTCCTGCACGGCCCGAATCCTCCACGGTGACGAGATCGAATTGATCTCGGTACATGAGGAGGTTTTCAGACTTGGCGCGGCAGGACAACCGTATCGGAGTGGCTAACCCGTTCGGATAGTCGCTGCGATGCAGCAAAAACGAAGAAAACGGTCGGGGAAATCCCCGACCGCCTTCTTCGTGCGACCGCTCAGGCTCAGTTGGCCGATGCGACCTTCTTATAAGGGACGAAATCCTGCAGGCCGACGAAGCCATTCCACATGAAATTGGCATTGCGGTCATGCAGTTGCACGGTGTCGAGGCGGCACAGCTGCGAGGTGTACAGTCTGGTCACCATGACATCGTCATCGTCCAGCCGATCCACATTGGTCGGCCGGTTGACATAAAGTGTACTGCCGACCCGGTAGACGATCGCGGTCTTGTCGATCACGGTCGTGTTCTGGGTCTGCGAATAGGGGATGCAACTCACCGGCTTGCCGGCTTCGCGCCCGTCCAGCATCTTGGCGAGCTGTTGCTCACCGGTCAGCTTGGTGCGGGCCTCGGCGGCAGGCATGGCGAGCAGCGAAGCGACAGCGAGTGTCGCGCAGATCGCAAGCGTCTTCATGGCCTTCTTCCTCAGTTAACGCACCCCGCGTTGATCTTGTGTGTAGCACGATTCGTCTGAACTTGGGCTGACTGTTTGCGCCCTTCGACAGGCTCAGGGTGAGCGGGAGTAGTGTATCCTCTAAACCCGCTCAGGCTGAGCATGTCGAAGCCCCGCCGACTATACTTCGGCTCAGGCGGTTCCGCCCACCGTCAGTCCCTCGATCAGCAGGGTGGGCTGTCCGACACCGGCGGGCACGCTCTGGCCGCCCTTGCCGCACACGCCGACGCCGCGGTCGAGTTCGAGGTCGTTGCCGATGCCCTTGACCTTGGTGAGCACCGAGGGGCCGTCGCCGATCAGCGTCGCGCCCTTGATCGGAGCGCCCAGCTTGCCGTTCTCGACCATGTAGGCCTCGGTGCAGGAGAACACGAACTTGCCGGAGACGATGTCGACCTGGCCGCCGCCGAAGTTCTTGGCGAAGATGCCCTTCTTCATGCCAGCGAGCAGTTCTTCCGGATTGTCGTTGCCGGCCTTCATGAAAGTGTTGGTCATGCGCACCTGCGGGGCATGGGCGTAGTTCTCGCGGCGGCCGTTACCGGTGGGCTCGACGCCCATCAAGCGGGCGTTGAGGCGGTCCTGCATGTAGCCCTTGAGGATGCCGTCCTCGATCAGCACGGTCTCGCGCGTCGGGGTGCCCTCGTCGTCGATGGTGAGCGAGCCGCGGCGGTTCGGGATCGAGCCGTCGTCGACGATGGTGACGCCGGGTGCGGCCACCCGCTCGCCGATGCGGCCGGAGAAGGCCGAGGTGCCCTTGCGGTTGAAGTCGCCTTCGAGGCCGTGGCCGATCGCCTCGTGCAGGATCACGCCGGGCCAGCCGGGGCCGAGCAGCACGGGGAACTCACCGGCGGGGGCGTCGATGCTTTCGAGGTTCACCAGCGCGGTGGCGAGGGCGGTGTCGATGCCCTCATTCCAGTTCTCGGGCTTGAACAGGTCGTCGTAGAGGAAGCGGCCGCCCATGCCGAACGAGCCGGTTTCGCGCCGCCCGTTGCTTTCCGCCACGATCGAGACGTTGAGGCGCACCAGCGGGCGCACGTCGGTCGCGATGTAGCCGTCCGGGCGGACGATCTCGACCACCGACCACGAGCCCGACAGGCTGGCGCTGACTTGCGCCACGCGCGGGTCGCGGGCGCGGGCGGCGGCGTCGATCATCTCCAGCAGGCGTACCTTCTCGGCGAAGGGCACGAGGTCGAGCGGGGAGACGTCGGTGTAAAGCTTGGCGTTGGTGCGCTGCGGGGCGGCCGGGCGGATGCCGGTGGCGGGATCGAGCAGGCGCAGCGTTTCACCGGCGCGGCGGATGGCGGCGGCGGAAATCTCGTTGGCATGGGCGAAGCCGGTCATCTCGCCCGAGACGCCGCGCAGGCCGAAGCCCGCGTCGCGCGAATAGTCGGCGGTCTTGAGGCGGCCGTCATCGAAGCCGAACGCCTCGCTGGCGACGAACTGCATGAACAGTTCGCCATCCTCGCAGGACTTGAGCGTCTCGGCGGCGAGCGCCTGTGCCTCTTCGGGCGAGAGCTGGGTGTAGAGCAGCGAGCGCGGGTCGGTCATGGTCATGCCGCCGATATAGGCAGCATTATCCCCGCGCGAAAGACAAGAACCGCGAAGGGATCAGGCGGCCTGCTGGTCTGCCCCGTTGTCGGCAACCCCGCCCTTGAGCACGAAGCGGCGGTCGCAGTAGCCGCATTCGACATAGCCCTTCTCGTCGATTTCGAGCCAGACGCGGGGATGGCCGAGCGCGGCTCCGCCGGGAATGTCGGTGGCCCCGTCGCAGGAGACGCGGTGGGAATCGGTGAATACGGTTTCGGGCGCGTTGGTCATGGTGTCGCCGGATTACCAAGGGTTTGCGGCGATTTCCAGATGGAATGCGCGTGGGATGGGAAGGAAGGCCCACCCCCTCCCCCCTCCCGCAAGCGGGAGGGGGGAGGAAAAGCGCTGGGCTACCCCTCCCGCTTGCGGGAGGGGAGCGAGACTTGGACCGCAGGTCCTAGTCGCAGCGGGGTGTGCTCTATCAGGCCGCGACGGCCAGCGAACCCGCTTCCTCGATCGCGGCAGCGACCGACTTCGCGCGGGTGTCGGCGTCGATGGCGATGCCTTCGGCCAGCACGAAAGTCGGCTCGGTCACGCCGATGAAGCCGAGCACCGCGCGCAGGTAGCTCTCTGCGTGCTCGAAGGCGGCGGCAGGCTGGCCCTCGCCGTAGTAGCCGCCGCGGGCGAGCGCGACGTAGACCTTCTTGTCGCCGGCGAGGCCCACGGGGCCTTCGGCGGTATAGCGGAAGGTCTTGCCGGCGATGGCGATGCGGTCGATCCAGGCCTTGAGCTGGCTGGGGATCGAGAAGTTGTAGAAGCCCGCGCCGATCACCACCACGTCGGCGTCGAGG
Organism: Novosphingobium sp. HR1a; assembly: GCF_015594425.1. Lineage (NCBI taxonomy): Bacteria > Pseudomonadati > Pseudomonadota > Alphaproteobacteria > Sphingomonadales > Sphingomonadaceae > Novosphingobium > Novosphingobium sp. HR1a. The sequence goes on along the minus strand of NZ_JABXWS010000051.1, from coordinate 167,492 downwards.
AACTGCGCCAGTTCGGGCGTTCCCTCGGGGTTGCCGAGGACGTCGAGGGTCAGGTGCGCCAGCGGCTCGGCGGCGAGGTCGCGGTAGGTGACTTCGAGCGAGGGATCGGCCGTGGTCAGCGAGGATACGATGGCGGCGGAAATGGCGCGGCTGGCCGAATTGTCGCCGAGAATGCTGGAATCGAGGTGGAGGAGCTTCATGGGAGGGTGCCTCAGTCTGGAAATGTGACCAGGTCTAGCTATGTTGCTGGAATGATCGCGCCAAGAGCGCATATTTTCGGGACCTGGTACCATGAAGCTGACTACGTTCGACGAAGCTGACCGGCCTGCCGCCGCCCCGCAGGAAGCGATCGTCCACGACCCCAACGGCAAGGACTGCCGCCTCGTCGGCGACATTCTCGCCCGGGTCGGGGACAAGTGGTCGATGCTGGTGGTGATGACGCTGCTCGAGGCGCCGCTGCACTTCAACGAGTTGAAGCGCGCGATCCGGGGCGTGTCGCAGCAGATGCTCTCGCGCAATCTGCGCGCGCTGGAGCGGGACGGACTGGTCGAGCGTACCGTCCATGTCGGTGTGCCGGTGCGGGTGGAGTATGCGCTGAGCGACCTTGGTCGGTCGCTCGCAGGCCCGGTGCAGGCGCTGGGCGCCTGGGCCGCCCGGGCACGTCCGGCGATCGAGGCGAGCCGCACCGCGTTCGACCGGGAGCACGATGCCCAATGAGGGTAAATCTTCAAGCCACCGGGATTTTCCGCTCCTCTACAAGCGCTTGACTGCCGTAACCGTTATGTCATCCTGCGATTGCTGCACCGCAAGGTAGCGGTGCCGGAAGGAGGTCTATGGCTGGTCGACCGGTTGGAGCTTCGTCGGATTTTCGTGGTCTTGTGGATTCTCAGGCTTCCGCGGATTTTCTCAGGCAGCTAGCGGGCTATGGCCTCACGACTGTCGAGATTCACTATTTCCTGCCCGACCATCCCCGCTTCCTGCAGCTTTTCGCCTTTCAGCAATACGACGTGGCACCGCGCTTTCCCGTGCTCAAGGGCTTCCTCGATTACTGGACGCGCGAGATCGAAGGTCCGCTTCATTCGGTGCGTATCGCCCACAATCACCTGATCGGGCCGCAGGAATGGCGTGCGGTGGACGGGATCATCTCGATCCACTGATAGACTGGCCACTGACGGGGTCTTGCTCCTGACATGCTGCGGGTGGATACCCGGCGCATTCGCAAGAGGAGACAGCCATGTCCAAGATCGCCGTCGTCGTCGGCAGCCTGCGCGCCGAATCGTTCAACCGCAAGCTGGCGGAGGCGCTGATCCGCCTGCCTGCCGCCGAGGGGCATGATTTCACCTTCGCCGACATCGGCGCGCTGCCGCTCTACGATCAGGACGACGACGATGACCAGGCCGAAAGCGTCAAGGTGCTGAAGGCGCTGGTTTCAGGTTCGGACGGCGTGATGTTCGTGACGCCGGAATACAACCGCTCGATGCCGGGCGTACTCAAGAACGCGATCGACAACGCCTCGCGGCCTTATGGCCAGAGCGCCTGGGCGGGCAAGCCTGCGGGTGTGATCGGCGTGTCGGTGGGCGCGATCGGGACCGCGCTGGCGCAGCAGCACTTGCGCAACGTGCTGGCCTATCTCGACATGCCGACGCTGGGCGCACCCGAGGCGTTCCTGCAGTGGAAGGAGGGCCTGCTGAACGAGGACGGCACCGTGGGCGCGCAGTCGGCGGACTTCCTTGGCGGCTGGATGACGGCTTTCCTGGACTACGTGGCCATTCACAGCTGACGCAGTTCCTCCCCGGAACGGGGAGGGGGACCACTCGAAGAGTGGTGGAGGGGCATAGGCCAGAATTACGTGGGCCGGAGGGGCAGCGCTTTGCGGCGCGTGCCCCTCCACCATGCTGCGCATGCTCCCCCTCCCCCGATGGGGGAGGAGCCGGAAATCAGATGATCCCCACCGCAGTCCCGGCGCGGGTGAACATGCCGATGATCTGCTGCACCTGCTCCGCCGAATGCTCGGCGCAGAGCGAGCAGCGCAGCAGCGTCATGTTCGCAGGCGTCGCCGGCGGACGCGCGAGGTTCACGTAGAGGCCCTCGTGCAGCAGCGCTTCCCACATCATCGCGCCGCGCTCCAGATCGGGCATGATGACCGAGATGATCGCGCTCTGCGGCTCGGTCGTGCCGAGCTGGAAGCCCGCGTCGGTCAGGCCCTTGTGCAGCGTGCGCGAGCTGTCCCACAGGTGGGCGCGCTTGTCGGCGGCGGTCATCAGCTTGCGAATCGAGGTGGTCGCGGTGGCGACGACGCTCGGCGGCAGGCTGGCGGTGAACACGTAGGGGCGGCAGACCAGGCGCATGATCTCGAACTTGGGATGGTTCGAGACGCAGAAGCCGCCGACGGTGCCGACCGACTTGGAGAAGGTGCCGATCACGAAATCGACGTCATCGAGGCAGCCCTGCTCCTCGGCCACGCCGCGTCCGTTGGGGCCGATGAAGCCCATAGAGTGCGCCTCGTCGACCAGCACCATCGCGCCGTACTTCTTGGCGACCGCGATCATTGCCTTGAGCGGGGCGATATCGCCCAGCATCGAGTAGACGCCCTCGAGGATCACCAGCTTGCCGGCGCCCTCGGGAATGCGCTTGAGGCGCTTTTCCATCGCCTCGATGTCGTTGTGCTTGAAGGGCACGACTTCGGCGTCGCCCATCTTGCAGCCGTCCCAGATCGAGGCGTGGCTGTCGATGTCGAGGACGATGTAATCGCCTTTGCCGGCGATGGTCGAGATGATCCCGAGGTTGGCCTGGTAGCCGGTCGAGAACACCATGGCGTGGTCCATGGCGTAGAAGTCGCAAAGCGCCTCTTCTACCGCCTTATGGCCTGCGTAGGTGCCGTTGAGTACCCGGCTGCCGGTCGTGCCGGAACCGAAGTCGTCGAGCGCCTGCTTGCCCGCCGCGATCACGTCGGGGTCGAAGGTCATGCCCATGTAGTTGTACGTGCCCAGCAGAATCGTCTCGCGCCCGTTGCACATGGCGACGGTGGGGGAGATGACACGCTCCATGACCAGCCCGAACGGATCGGTCACGCCGGTGGCGAGCAAGTCGCTGCGCATCTTGATGAGCGGGTCGAACTTGCTGAAAAGATCGGTGCTTTCAACGGTCTCGGTCATCGCGTTCAGCCCTTGAGCTTGACCACGGCATCGACGAGCTGGCCGTAGTTCTCGATCTCGGCCTGGGCATTCATCGAGATGATGATGTCGAACTCGTCCTCGATGGCGGCGACGAAGTCCATCACCGTCAGGCTGTCGAATTCCAGGTCGTCGGTGAAACGGGTGGCATCGGTCACTTCGACGCCCTTCTTGTTGAAGGGCTCGATCAGCGCGGCGATGCGGGCCGAAGTCTCTGCGCGGTCCATGGGTATCTAACTCCGAAAGCGTCGGGCGGCTCTCTGGCCGGGAATTGCGGCGCAAAAGCGGCGCGGGTGTAACATGTCAAGGGCGCGCTTACAGCAGCGCCCGTACCGCCTGCATGAACGGGCCGATCGAAACCGGCTTCGCCAGATAGCCTTCGGCGCCTGCCTCGCGGATGCGTTCCTCGTCGCCCTTGCCGGCGTAAGCGGTCACCGCGAGTACGGGAATCGTGCGCAGGACGGGGTCCTTCTTCGCCGCCTCGATCAGGTCCAGCCCCGAGACATTAGGGAGCTGGATGTCCATGATGACGAGATTCGGCACGAATTGCCGCGCCTTGTCGAGCGCATCGAGGCCATCGGCGCACGGCTCCACCGCGTAGCCCTGACTGCGGAGCACATCGCAAAACAGCTTCCGGTTGAGATCGTTGTCCTCGACAACGAGGATTCGCTTTGCCATTCGACGCCCTGATGACCATCTGGGGTAATATACCCCGTCTATTCCGTCCGAGTGAGACTGACAATTCTTCGAGAGCCCTCATCCCCATCCGATCCGCAGGCGCTGGCCCTGAACGCCCTCGGCTGGGTGCTGAGCGATCAGGACCGTGCCGAGCGTTTCCTGTCGCTCACCGGCCTGACGCCGGAGGAACTGCGCGCCTCGCTGGGTGAGCCCTCCACGCTGGGTGCGGTGATGGATTTCCTGTGCGCGCACGAGCCGGACCTGCTGGGCGCGGCCGACGCGCTGGGCGTTCAGCCCGAGACGCTGGTTGCCGCACAAAGGAAGCTGGGCGCATGACAAAACCGCTGCTCATCACCGACTGCGACGAAGTGCTGCTCCACATGATAAAGCACTTCCGCGACTGGCTGGCCGAGGAAGAAGGCGTCCATTTCGATATCGAGAACGGCGAGTTCTACAAGTCGATGCGCCGGATCGGCAGCGACACGCCGCTGGAACAGGCGGAGATGTGGACGCTGCTCAACGGCTTCTTCGATTCGCAGATGCACCGCCAGACGCCGATCGAAGGCGCCGTCGATGCGATCGCCGCGATCCGCGAGCACGCCGACGTGGTGGTCCTCACCAACCTCATGGATTTCCGCCGCGAGGCGCGCGAGGCGCAGCTGATCGAACACGGCATGCCGCTGCGCGTCTTCACCAATCAGGGACCGAAAGGCCCGGCGCTCCAGGCGATCCTCGACGAGTACCAGCCCAGCCGTGCGGTCTTCATCGACGACCTGTCGCAGCATCATGGCTCGGTCTTCGAGGTTTCCCCCCATGTTCGCCGACTGCACTTGTGCGGTGAACCGAAGATCGCCCCCAACATCAAGTGCGCTCTCCAGCTCGGCCACGCCCACGCGCGGATCGATGACTGGAAGACCGCGCTCCCCTGGCTGCTGACCAATCTTACGGCCCCCAGCCTGACCCGCGAAGAAGAGGAATTCCATGAGCAAGATTGATGACCGTCTCGCCGAACTCGGCCTGACCCTGCCTGCGGCGGCGGCCCCGGTTGCCGCGTACGTTGCCGTGGTCGAGGCGGGTGGCCTGGCCCACGTTTCCGGCCAGTTGCCTTTCGTCGATGGCAAGCTCGTCACCGGCCGTCTGGGCGAGGATGTCTCCATCGAGGCGGGCACCGAAGCAGCACAGGCCTGCGGCGTGATGATCCTGGCGCAGCTGAAAGCCGCGCTCGGCTCGCTCGACCGGGTGGAGCGGATCGTCAAGCTGGGCGGTTTCGTCAATTCCACCGGCGATTTCACCGACCAGCCCAAGGTCATCAACGGCGCCTCCGAGCTGATGGTCGCGGTGTTCGGCGATGCCGGCAAGCATGCGCGCAGCGCGGTCGGCGTGCCGGTGCTGCCGCTGGGCGCCGCCGTCGAAGTGGACGCCATCGTTGCCGTTCGCCCTGCTTGATCGCTGGCGTGCGCCTGCACCCGATCCGCGCAAGGTCGCGTGGATCGGGGCGCAGGACTATGCCCATCGGGGGCTACACGGCAGCGGCGTGCCGGAAAACTCGCGCGCGGCCTTCGCCAGGGCCATCGCGGCAGGCAACGGCATCGAACTGGACGTGCAGCGTTCCGGCGATGGGCAACCGGTCGTCTTCCATGACGATACGCTCGATCGCCTGACCGGCGAGAGCGGCCCCACCGAGCGCCGCAGCGCGGCGCAGCTGGGCACCATAACTTTGACGGGCACGGCAGAGACCATCCCGACCCTGCGGCAGGTTCTGGCGCAAGTCGGCGGCAAGGTCCCGGTGCTCATCGAGATCAAGTCCGACCGCAAGGTTCGCATGGCCGCGCTGTGCCTGGCGGTGCGCCGGGTGCTGGAGGGTTATACCGGCAACCACGCGGTCATGAGCTTCGACCCGCGCGTATCGCGCTGGTACTGGCGCCATTCGCCGCACACGGTGCGCGGCCTCATCGTTTCCGAGGGCGAGGACCGGGCGCTGCCCGGCAAGATCCGCCGCCGCCTGTCGCTGTGGCATGCCCGGCCCGATTTCCTCGCCTACGACGTGCGCGATCTGCCGAGCCGCTTCGCTGCCGCGCAGCGAGGCCGGGGCCTCCCCGTCGCGACCTGGACCGTGCGCGAGCCCGAGCACGACGAGCGCGCCGCCGCTTACGCCGACGCGGCCATTTTTGAGATTCGCGAAGGGGACGCGTGAGCGAGGGCGCCTTCACCGCCCGTCTGCTCGGCGCCGTGGGTGATCTGCCCGCCGATCAGTGGGATGCGCTGACCGATGGGGCGAATCCCTTCGTCGCTCACGCCTTCCTCACTGCGATGGAGGAATCGGGCAGCGTCGGCGGCCGCAGCGGCTGGACGCCATTACCGCTGGTGATCGACGGTCCTGACGGCAGCCTCGCCGCCGCGCTTCCGGCCTACCTGAAGGAGCACTCGCAGGGCGAGTACGTCTTCGACCATGCCTGGGCCGATGCCTGGCACCGGGCCGGCGGCTCGTACTATCCCAAGCTGCAGATTGCGGTGCCTTTCACCCCGGCCACCGGCCCGCGCCTGCTGACACCGCATCCCGAACTCATGCTGCCGCTACTGCGCGCGGCGGAGACGCTGTGCCGTGACAATGGCCTCTCCTCCGCCCACGCGACCTTCATCGAACCGGCGCAGGTCCCCGTGTTCCAGAAGGCCGGATGGCTGCTGCGCGAGGACATTCAGTTTCATTGGGAGAATCGCGGCTACGCGACTTTCGACGATTTCCTCGGGCAACTGTCGTCCCGCAAGCGCAAGGACCTGCGCAAGGAGCGCGAGAAAGCGCAGGAGGGCGTCGAGATTCGCGCTCTGTCAGGCGATGAGATCACCGAGACGCACTGGGAAGCGTTCTGGGATTTCTACCAGGACACCGGCGCGCGCAAATGGGGCCGTCCCTATCTCACGCGTGAGGCGTTCAGCCTGCTGGGCGAGACGATGGCCGATCGCATCCTGATGGTGCTGGCCTTCATCGACGGGCAGCCCGTCGCCGGCGCGCTGAACTTCATCGGCGATGAGGCGCTGTACGGACGCTACTGGGGCGCCGTCGTCGACAAGCCGTTCCTGCACTTCGAACTGTGCTACTATCAGGCGATCGATGCCGCGATCCGGCTGGGCCTGGGCCGTGTCGAAGCGGGCGCGCAGGGCGGGCACAAGCTGGCGCGAGGATACGAGCCGGTGCGCACGATCTCGGCGCACTACATCGTCCATGATGGTCTGCGGGCCGCGATTGCCGACTATCTCGAGCAGGAGCGGGCAGGGATCGCCATCGACCAGCTCCGGCTAGGCGGGCATTCGCCCTTCCGCAAGGCCTAGCTCAGGCAGCCTTGCGGACCGTCGCGCCCAGCCACTGGCGCGCGCGGCGCTGGGCTTCGGCGATTTCACGGGCTGTCATGTCGTCGGCGACTTCAGCGCGGCAGACGGTGGCTTCCTCGTGCCCGCCCACGGCGGCGAGGTTGAACCACTTGTGCGCTTCGATGAGGTCGCAAGGGGCGCCGTGGCTGCCGGTCGAGAATGCGACACCGAGATCGAAATAAGCCGAAGCATCGCCCTGCGCGGCGGCGGACAGCGCCTCGGCGATGACCATGTCGCCTGCGAAGTCGTTCGCGGCGGCCGGCGTGGCGAGATCCTGGTTAATCCAGACAGTTTCCATCGTAATCCCCGTGCCTTCAAAAAGGGTTGTGACCGCGTGGACCTCAATCGTTTGCAAATGGCCCCTGCGTTCGATTTGGCCAATCTGTCCGACGGCGATCAAGAAATGGTTAACGGCGACTGCGAGCAGGTCCCGCCTGCGGATTAACTTTGTGTCACCCGGAGACGGCGTTAAGAATTTTGTGGATCGCCACGGATATACGCTTGTGCGGTCAAGAGTGCGGAATTATAGGCCGCCTCAACTGCGGATCGTTGTACGGTTACCGGAAAAAATTCGGGGCTGCAGGGCGTTGGCGATCTGTGGAAGCACTGCGGAGTTTCTCTGGATGGCAACGGCCCTAGCTGACGAAATTGATGTACTCGCCAAGGCAAAGCGTGCAATTGGCGGCGCCTACATTTCCGAACCTGACGAAGAATACATGAATGAGGCACAGCAGGATTATTTCCGGCGGCTGCTTCTGGCATGGAAAAAGTCGATCCTCGATGCGGCAGCAGGCACGCTGCAGCAGTTGCAGGACGGCCCGATTCGCGAACCCGACCTCAACGATCGTGCCTCGAGCGAGACCGACTGGGGTATCGAACTGCGCACCCGCGACCGCCAGCGCAAGCTGATCGCCAAGATCGATTCGGCCATGCGCCGCATCGAGGAAGGCGAATACGGCTACTGCGAGGTCACCGGCGAGCCGATCGGCCTCGGTCGTCTCGAAGCGCGTCCGATCGCGACCATGACCGTCGAGGCGCAGGAAGCGCACGAGCGCCGCGAAAAAGTCTCGCGCGACGACTGATTGGATCGCGGCACCGGCCCGGTGCCGCGATTCCGACAAACAAGGTCAAGACCCGGCTCCGACTCTGTCCGGAGCCGGGACATTAAGCCTTTGTTTGCCAATGGCGGCTAGGAATACGGGCCAAAGCACGGTAGTTTGCCGCGCATTGGCGGCACGATCGTGACGTGCATTTTGAAACGCCCCGGACGAAGATCGCATGAACCAAGGTGAAAATCGGCAGATTGCGCGCGACAGCCTGTTCCTCATGGCTGACCTTCGCGTGGACGGTCTCGACGGCGATTTCCGGATCAAGGTGCGCAACCTCTCGGCCGGCGGCATGATGGGCGAAGGCAACGTGCGCGTCGTGCGCGGTACCGTCGTCTCGGTCAACATCCGCAATATCGGCTGGGTCGAAGGCTCGGTCGCCTGGGTGCAGGAAAGCCGCTTCGGCGTCGCTTTCCGCGAGGACATCGATCCGCGCCTCGCCCGCGCGCAGGCCGGCCAGGCCGGGCAGGTCGAGCATATGACCCCCGATTACTTGCGCAACTACCAGGCCCCGACGACCGACGCGACGCTCCTGCGCAAGATCTGAGAGGGAAAGCGGAAAAATCCCGCGCGCCGGTTGCGAGGCGCGGGAAATCGGCTACTCCCTGTTCCATGCTGTCCAAGCGCCAAGCCTCGCGGGTGCTGGCCGTTGCGGCCGCCTTCACGCTCGCCTCCTGCAGCGGCTACGATAACTCGGCGCTGGGCGTCGCAGTGGTCGGGCAGCCCGGCGATCCCTTCTCCGAAAGTTCCGATCTCTCGGCCGGAGCCGTACTGGTCCGCGCCTCGACGGTGGAGGGGCTGGTCGCCTTCGACGATGCGGGGCGGGTGATCCCGGCGCTCGCGGATCGCTGGATCGTCACCGACGACGGACAGAGCTACATCTTCCGTCTGCGCGACGGCAACTGGGCCACCGGCGAGCCGATCACTGCCGATTCGGCGCGCCGGGCGATCAATGCCGCGCTCAAGGCGCTCGATGACGGGCCTTTGGCGCATGATCTGTCAGGCATAGACGAAGTACGCGCGATGACCGGGCGCGTGATCGAGATCCGCCTCGCGCGGCCGACGCCCTATCTGCTCCAGCTGCTGGCGCAGCCGGAACTGGGCCTCTACCGCAAGGGCCGGGGCACCGGCCCGATGAGTGTGACGCGCGCGGGCAGCATGGCGACGCTCAGCGCGATCGATCCGGCGAAGCTGGGGATGCCGCCGATCGACAAGTGGGCGGAGCGCACGCGGCAGATCCACTTGCGCGCGCTGCCGGGCGCGCAGGCGGTGGCGGCTTTCAACGACGGCAGCGTCGATCTCGTGCTCGGCGGACGCATCCAGGATTTCCTGCAGACCCGCTCGGTCGGCATCCTGCGCGGGACGATCCAGCTCGATCCGGTGGTCGGCCTGTTCGGGCTGCAGGTGATGAACGACAAGGGCTTCCTGTCCGAGCCCGCCAACCGCGAGGCGCTGGCCATGGCGGTCGACCGGGAGGGACTGATCTCGCCCTTCGGCGTCGGCGGCTGGGCCGCGACCACGCGCATCGTCACGCCCAGCCTCGATGGCGATCTCGGCACCATCGGCGAACGCTGGGGCGAGCAGACTCTCGAACAGCGCCGCGCTGTCGCCGCTGCACGCGTGAGGGCGTGGCAACCGCCGGCGGAACAGCATTCCGCATCGGTGGCCGCATCGGTGGCCGCATCGGTGCCCGCATCGGGGACGCCTCGCCTTCGCCTGAGCCTCTGGCTGCCCGAAGGCGTGGGCGCCACCGTCCTGTTCAATCGGCTCGCAGGGGATTTCGCGGCGATCGGGGTCGGGCTGGACCGGGCGAAAGACGTGGACAGGGCCGACCTCGCGCTGATCGACGACGTCGCCCGTTATCCGCGCGCGGCGTGGTATCTCAACCGCCTGTCCTGTCATGCGCGCCGCGGGCTCTGCTCGCAGGAGGCCGATGCGCGGGTGGCCGAGGCCGGGGCGGCTTCCACCCCCGCAGAGCGCGCCGCGCTGCTGACCGAGGCCGAGGCCGAACTGACCGGCGCCAACGTCTTCATTCCCTTCGGCACGCCGATCCGCTGGTCGCTGGTTCGCGGAAGTGTGGACGGGTTCTCGGCGAACCCCTGGGGCTGGCATCCCTTGATGCCGCTGGCCTGGCTTCCCAAATAGCAGTCTGCGGCACCCGAGGCCGCTGTTCGACAAGAGGCGGGTAGACACGTGGTTACGCAATCGGCACGGCGCATGGACTTCGAGGTTCCGCTCGGCAACGATCCCGTTTCGATCCGCCGCCGGGTAGAGGCGCTGGAACGCGTGCTGGAGCGTGCCTTCGTCGTACCGGGCATCCGCCGGGAGGTCGGCCTTGACGCCGTGATCGGACTGGTGCCGGTCGCAGGTGACCTGATCGCGGCCGCCATGGGCCTCTACATCGTGTGGGAGGCGCGTAATCTCGGCATGTCGAAATGGCAGCTGGCGCGCATGACCGCCAATGTCGGGTTCGATACGCTGGTCGGTGCGATCCCCGTGGCGGGCGACCTGTTCGACTTCCTGTTCCGCTCGAACAGCCGCAACCTCAAGATCATCCGCAAGCATCTCGACAAGCATCATCCGCATACCCGGGTTATCGACGCCTGACCTCTTCGCGGCTATGAGCGGGGCATGAAAACCGCCTGCCTCGCCATGGCCGTGCTTGCACTGGCCGCCTGCTCGAAGTCCGACACCGCGCCCGGTCCGGGCGGCGTGACGATGGGCGAGGCCCGCGCGCTCGACGAGGCGGCAGCGATGCTGGATGAGCGGCGGCCGCCTGCGGAGGCCGTCGCTCCTGCCGAGGCGCAGGCTAGCGAGGCTGCGCAGTAATCAATCGAAGCTGACTTTGCCGCGCCCGGCCTTGACCGAGCCGCGCAGCTTCTTGCCTTTCAGGCGCTGCTCCTTGCCGACGCGGTTGAGGCGGCTCTTGGCGCGTTTTTCGGGCAGCTTGTGTGCTTCGGTGAGCATTTCGGCCAACCGCTCGCGCGCGTCGGCGCGGTTGGCTTCCTGCGTGCGGAAGCGGCGCGCGGTGAAGACCAGTTCGCCGCGAGCGGTCATGCGGCTGCCGGCCAGTTCCTTCAGCCGCGCGAAGACCGGCGGGATCAATCGCAGCGCATAGACGTCGAGGCGCAGTTGCACCGCCGTCGCCACTTTGTTGACGTTCTGGCCGCCTGGACCGGCGGAGGCGATGAAGCTCTCGCTCGCCAGCGCCTGCGCGCGGCCTATCGTGGCCTCAAGATCGCTCATTCATCGGGAGATTCGGGCACGGGTTCGGACGGGGCTTCGGACGCGATGTCCGCAAAGCCGAAGGCGGCGAAGTCGGCGGGCAGGGGGGCTACGGCGACGATCGGCGCCTTCTCGCCGCCGCGCGGCACCGTCAGGCCTGACGCGTGAAGCATGGTGCGCGGGGCGCCGCTCTTGGTGCCGTAGACCGGATCGCCCAGCAGCGGGAAGCCGAGGCCCGAGGCGGCATGGACGCGGATCTGGTGGGTGCGGCCGGTTTCCGGGCGGAATTCGACGAGGGTGAGGCCGTTGCGGGTATCCAGCTTGCGCCAGTGGGTGACGGCGGGCTTGCCCTTGCGCGCGGGGATCATGCGCCAGCCATCCTTCGCGGTGCTGACCTTGGAGAGGTTGAGCGCGATCGTGCCCTCGTCTTCGGCGATTTCGCCCGCGACGATGCCGAGGTAACGCTTTTCGACCGTGCGCTCCTCGAAAGCGGCGGAGAAACGCTTGAGCGCCTTGGGGTTGCGCGCCAGCAGCAGGCAGCCCGAGGTGTCCTGGTCGAGGCGGTGGACCGGCGCGGGTTCGCGGTGAAAGCCGAGCTTGAGTTCGTCGAGCCGGTCTTCCAGGCACTGGCCGCCCGCGCGGGGACGGTCGAGCGGAAGGCCCGCAGGCTTGTCGATGACGAGCGCTTCGCCGTCTTCGAAGAGGATTTCGAGTTGCATCATCGTTTCTTTCGTCTTGAGCGGTACTTGCCCACCCCGTCCGGCTAGGCCCTTCGGACCAAGCCTCCCGACCCTCCCGCAAGCGAGAGGGTGATATTCTCGTCTCCCCTCCCGCTTGCGGGAGGGGTTGGGGGTGGGCCTTACCTCAACCCACCGCTTCGGCAATCCGCCTGCAGGCCTCTATCAGCTTCGCCTCGTCCGCCGCGAAGCTGATGCGGAAGCCGCCGTTGCCGCCGAAGGCCGAGGCCGGCACGATCGCAACGCCGTGGTCCAGCAGGTGCAGCGCCAGCTTGGCGTCGTCACCGAAGCGCTCCATCAGCGGCGCGGCATCGACCATGCAGTAGAAGGCGCCGTCGGGCACCGGCGTCGAGAGGCCGGGGATCGCGTTGATCGCCGAGACCACCAGATCGCGCCGGGCGCGGAAGCGTTCGCACCACTGGCCGAGGAAATCCTGCGGCCCCTCGAACGCGGCGACGGCGGCGGCCTGGCTGATCGAGCAGGGATTGCCCGAGGAGTGCGACTGCAGTCGCTCCATCGCCTTGATCAGCCACTCCGGCCCGGCGGCGACGCCGATGCGGAAACCCGTCATCGCGTGGCTCTTGGAGACGCCCGAGACGGTCAGGATGCGATCGGCAAGGTCCGGGCACAGGTTCGCCAGCGTGGCATGCGGCCCGCCTGTATAGTTGATCGGCGCGTAGATATCGTCCGACAGGACCAGCACGCGCGGATGATGGCGCAGCACTTCGCCGATGCCGAGCAGCGTTTCCGCAGGCAGGCAGGCGCCGGTCGGGTTGCCGGGGCTGTTGAGCAGCACCCACAAGGTATTCGGCCCGATCTGCGCTTCGAGGTCGGCCGGGGTGAAGCGGAAGTTGTCCTTGGCGTGGGTGTGCAGCGGCACCACCTTTCCGCCCGCGAAGCGCACGATTTCCGGGTAGCTGACCCACCATGGAGCAGGGACGATCACCTCGTCGCCCTCGCTGATCGTGGCGAGCATGGCGTGGAAGATCGCCTGCTTGCCGCCCGCACTGACGGTCACCTGCGACACGGGAACCTCGATCCCGAGGTCGCGCGCGAAGTGCAGCGCGGCGGCCTGCTTGAGCCGCGAGGTGCCGCCGACCGGCGTGTATTTCGTCTGGCCGCCGTCGAGCGCGGCCTTGGCGGCCTCCAGCACATGCGGCGGAGTGGCGAAGTCGGGCTCACCCACGGAGAGCGAGATAATGTCGCGCCCCGCTTCGCGAAGCTGGGTGGCGCGGTCGGTCATCGCCGTGGTCTGTGACGGGGCGATGCGGGAAAGGGCGGTGGACAGGTGCATTGTGGGGCGTCTCTTAGAACAGGAGCCGAGGATCGCAAAGCATCGTCCGGCGGGGGCTTCGACAAGCTCAGCCTGAGCGGAATTTAAAGACCTGCTCTCAAAACCGCTCAGGATGAGCTTGTCGAAGCCCCATCAGGCCGAACATCTACCATTTACAGCAGCCGCGCCGGGATCAGCCCGCGCAGGGCATTGCCGATGAAGAACCCACCCGCCAGATCGTCCAGCGTCAGCTGCGCTTCCACCGCGCGGCCCGAATCCAGCAATGAGCGGCGCAGCACGCCCGGCAGCAGGCCCAGCGTCGCGGGCGGGGTCAGCAGCATGCCGCCGCGCTCGACGAACAGGTTGGTGAAGCAACCCTCGGTGACGAGGCCGTCGTCGCGCAGCAGGATCGCCTCGTCCGCGCCGTTCGCGCGCGCCACTTCGAGGCCCTTGTCGTAGAAGCCGCGATCGGTGGTCTTGTGGGCGAGCCGCCAGTCGCCGCTGTCGACCGGCAGGCGCAGTACCGCGACGGTGGCGGGCTCCGTCAGAGGAGCGGGCAACTCGGACAGTTCGAGCGAGAATGCCCCGGTCCGGCCGACCACAAGGCGCAGCTTCGATGCGGCTTCCGCCTCGAAACACAGCGCCTGGATGGCGTTGCGCACCGCATGCCGGTCGAAGCCGAAGCCCAGCGTCGCGGCGCTCGCAGCTATGCGTTCAAGGTGCGGCTCAAGCAGCGCGATGCCGTCTTCGGGCGTGAAGCGCATCGTCTCGATCAGATCGAAGCTGGCAGGCGACACCACTTCTCCGGCAACCTGCACTTGCGACTCTCGCACGAAACCCCCTTTGACCAGACATTCCCGCCATTCGGGAAGCGCTTGCGAATCCGCGACCACGGCGGACCCGACCCCTAGGACAGCGCGACCGTCACGGTCGAGACGCAGAGTGCGGATTGCCACATTGAAAGCCGCATCGCCAGAGGGTTCGAGATAACCGATAGAACCGCAGTAAAGCCCGCGCGGTGTCCGCTCGGCTTCGGCGATCAGTTCCATGGCGCGGATCTTGGGCGCTCCGGTGATCGAGCCGCAGGGGAACAGGGCACGCAAAAGGTCGAGTCCGCCGCGCCCCTCGGGAAGCGTGGCACGCACTGTCGAGACCATCTGGTGGACGGTGGGGTAGCTCTCGATCGCGAAAGGGTTTTCCACCCGGACGCTGCCCGGCTCGGCCACGCGCGACAGATCGTTGCGCATGAGGTCGAGGATCATCAGGTTCTCGGCGCGGTCCTTGGTGCTGGCGGCAAGATCGGCGGCCAGCGCGGCATCGCCGGCGGCATCGCGGCCGCGCGGGCGGGTGCCTTTCATCGGGCGCACTTCCGCCTCGCGGCCCGAAAGGCTGAAGAACAGCTCCGGCGAGAAGCTGAGGTGCCAGCGCGCGCCGTCGTGGATGACCGCGCCGTAACCGGCCGCCGCGCGCGGGCCCAGCGCGGCGTAGAGCGCCAGCGGGTCGCCGCTCCACGGGCCTGCAAGCGGCAGTGTGAGGTTCGCCTGGTAGATGTCGCCCGCTTGAATCGCGCCGTGGATAGCGGCGAAGGCCCGTTCGTAGCTGCCGAGATCGACTTGCGGCTCCAGCGGCCCGATGGCGGGGCGTTCCGGCCCGGCACGGGCGGCCAGCCAGAGCGGGACCTGGGAGGGAGAAAGCGTCTCGTATCCGTCGAAGGCGCCGAACCACAGCAGAGGGGCGCCAGTTTCCCGCAAGCGCCCGGCGAGGCGCGGTTCCAGCGCCAGTCCGGCCTCGTAGGTCATGTAGCCCGCCAAATGCAGGCCCTGCCGCGAGAGGGCCTGCAGACGCTCCAGCGCGGGCAGCACCTCGTCACCGCGCATCGCCACTACGGTTTCGCGGGCGCCGCGGTAAAGCCGGGCATCGGCGGCGTCTTCGCTGCGGGCGTCATCGAGGAGGACGAAAGGGTCGGTCATGGGATCGGGCGGGCCTTTAGCGGGAGTTTGCCGCTGTGCCCACCCCGCTGCGACTAACTACGCCTGCGGCTTCGTAAGTCTCGCTCCCCTCCCGCAAGCGGGAGGGGTTGGGGGTGGGCCCTTCCGCAGCACCGATTGCCACGCTACACCCATGGTGCGACAGGGCTTGGAGACGACGGGATGAACGAGATTTTCCTCGGACTAGGCGGCGATGGAGAGCGGCAGGTGCTGCGCCTCGGCCGCGCCAACCGCCACGGCCTGATCGCGGGCGCGACCGGCACCGGCAAGACGGTGACCCTGCAGACCATTGCCGAGCAGTTCTCCGCCGCCGGGGTGCCGGTGTTCATGGCCGACGTGAAGGGCGACCTCTCGGGCGTGTGCATGGCCGGGAGCCCGCAGTTCAAGAACGCCGCCATCCTGGAATCGCGGGCTAAGGAGATCGGCATCGCCGACTATGCCTACGCCGACAACCCCGCGGTCTTCTGGGATATCTACGGCGAGCAGGGCCATCCGGTGCGCACTACGATCTCCGAGATGGGACCGCTGCTGCTGGCCCGGCTGATGGACCTCAACGAAACGCAGGAGGGCGTGCTCAACATCGTCTTTCGCTATGCCGACGAACAGGGCCTGCTGCTGCTGGACCTCGAAGATCTGCAGGCGATGCTGACGTACGTGGGGCAGAACGCCGCCGATCTGGGCCTCAAGTACGGCAACGTGTCCAAGGCGAGCGTCGGCACCATCCAGCGCCAGCTCCTCGCGCTCGACAGCCAGGGGGCGGCGCAGTTCTTCGGTGAGCCCGCGCTGGAGATCGCCGATTTCATCAAGTGCGACGATCAGGGGCGCGGCTACATCAACGTGCTTGCCGCCGACAAGCTGATGCGCAGCCCGAAGCTCTATGCCACGTTCCTGCTCTGGCTGCTGTCCGAACTGTTCGAGGTGCTGCCCGAGGTCGGCGATCCGGAGAAGCCCAAGCTGGTGTTCTTCTTCGACGAGGCGCACCTGCTGTTCGACGATGCGCCCAAGGCGCTGCAGGACAAGGTCGAGCAGGTCGTTCGCCTCGTCCGTTCCAAGGGCGTGGGCGTCTACTTCGTGACGCAGAACCCGATCGACATTCCCGAGGAGATCGCCGGGCAGCTCGGCAACCGCGTCCAGCATGCGCTGCGCGCCTTCACCCCGCGTGACAAGCGCGCGATCAAGGCGGCGGCCGAGACCTTCCGCATCAATCCTGCGCTCGACGTCGAGGCGGCGATCACCGAGCTGAAGGTGGGTGAGGCGCTGGTCTCCACGCTGGACGACGAGGGCGCGCCTACGATGGTGCAGCGCACGCTGGTGGCGCCGCCGCGCTCGCGGCTGGGGCCGATCACCGACAAGGAGCGTGCGATCGTCCAGTCGATCAGCCCCTTCGAGGGCAAGTACGACACCCGCGTCGACCGCGAGAGCGCGGAGGAAGTGCTCGCCGCCAAGGCCGCCGACGCCGCCGCCACTGCGCAGGAGGTGGAGGAGAAAGGCCGCGACGAGGTCGCCAAGCAGGAGCGCAGGAGCCCCGGCCTGTGGGACGGCATCGGCGGCAAGGTCGCCAAGGCCGCCGCCGGGGCTGCGGCCGCCAGCGCCGGGTCGATCCTCGCGCAGACGATGCAGGGCAAGAAGAGCCGCGCCAGCCCCAAGGCCTCGGCCGCCAGCGCCGCTGCCGGGACGGTGGGTGATGCGCTGGGCAAGGCGATCGGCTTCCCCGGACTTGGCAGGTTCGCGCGCAATCTCATCGGCGGATTGATGCGATAGTGCGAAGGCTCGTCGTCCCGGACTTGATCCGGGACAGGTGGCGATCCTTGGGCAGAAGCGCGTTGCACGCGCTGGCCGGCGGTCGGGTCACGGCCAGCGGTCCCGGATCAAGTCCGGGACGACGTATCGTGATGCTGCTTGCCCTTCTGTTCGGCAGCATGACCGTAGCCGCGCAGGCGCAATCGGTCCCGCTCGGGCGGCTCGACGACACTGCCAAACCTGCGGCCTACCGGCTGGACCTCACCATCGATCCGTCCCGTCCGCGCTTTTCCGGGCATGTCGAGATCGACGTCGTGCTCGCCGCGCCGGCCTCTTCCATCGTGCTGCACGGGCGCGGGCTCGACGTGTCGCGCGTCATGGCGCGGGCAAAGGGCCGGTCGGTTGCCGGGCGCTGGCAGCAGATCGACCCCATCGGCGTCGCGCGAATCGCATTCCCGGAAGACCTGCCCGCCGGGCCGGTCACGCTGGCCTTCGATTACGACGCCCCGTTTGCCGACGGACCTGCCGGACTTTTCCGCGAGCAGGTCGAAGGCGCATGGCATGTCTGGTCCCATTTCGAGGCGATCGATGCCCGCGCCGCGTTCCCCGGCTTCGACCAGCCCGGCTTCAAGACGCCCTTCACCCTCACCCTGCGCACGCCCAAGGGCCTGAGCGCGATCGGCAACGCGCCCGAAGCCGGGCCGCCGGTCATCGAGAACGGGCTGGAGGTGCACCGCTTCGCGCCTACCGCACCGCTGCCGACATACCTCGCCGCGATGATGGTCGGCCCTTTCGCTTCGCTGGCGGGGGAGGCGAAGTCTTTGCCCCTGCGCATCGTCTCGACCCGCCAGAACGCCGACAGGCTGGCTTTCGCGCTTGACGGTACGCGCCGCATCACCGGGTTGCTGGAGGATTATTTCGGCACGCCCTTTCCCTTCCCCAAGCTGGACCAGATCACCACGCCGGTCCTGCCCGGCGCCATGGAGAACGCGGGCGCGGCGCTCTATCGCGACGACCTGCTGGTGGTGGATGCCGGGGCGCCGGTCACCCGCCAGCGCGCCTTCGGCACGATCGTGGCGCACGAACTCGGCCATCAGTGGTTCGGCGATCTCGTCACTCCGGCATGGTGGGACGACTTGTGGCTGAACGAGAGCTTCGCCAACTGGATCGGCTACCGCATCGGTGACGCCTGGCGCCCGGACCTCGGCATCGCCCGAGATGCGCTGGGCACCGGATTCGAGGCGATGGAAACCGACGCACTCCTCGTCGGTCGGCCGGTGCACCAGTCCATCGACGACAGCCGCCGGATCGAAACCGCCTTCGATGCGATCACGTACGGCAAGGGCGGCCACGTCGTTGGCATGGTCGCGGCATGGCTCGGCGACGAGCGGTTCCGCGAGGGTGTGCGCCGGTATATCGCCGCGCATGCGGGGGGCACCGCCACCAGCGAGGACTTCTTCGCCGCGCTCGCCGAAGTCGCGGGCAATCCCAAGCTGGTGCCGGCGATGCGCAGCTTCGTCGAGCAGCAGGGCGTGCCGCTCCTTGCCATGCGGCGCGACGGGGACCGGGTCATGGTCACGCAGTTGCGCTACACCACGGCGGGCGTCGCGCCGCCCGAAACGCGCTGGACGATCCCGCTGTGCCTGCGACGCCGGGATGGCAAAGGGGGAGAAGCGCGCCGCTGCTTCATCATGGACCAGCACACGCAGAGCTTCATGCTGCCCGGAGAGGGGCCGGTGTTCCCCAACGCGGGCGGCACCGGCTACTACCGCTTCGAGCTGACCGCCGGCCACTGGCAGGAACTGATCGCCGGGGCCGACCGCCTGCCGGGCGGCGAGGCACTGGCGCTGGTCGATTCGCTCTGGGCTTCGATCCGCGCGGGGCGCGGCACCATCGGCGAGATGGCGCGGCTGGAGCGCAGGCTCATCCGGCACCCCGATCCTCATGCCGCCGACGCCGCCGACAAGGCGCTGGCGAAGCTGGTGCGCGAGAACATCGTCGGCGCACCGGGACGGCGGGGGTTCCGGCTCCTGCGCGAGAAGCTCTACGGGCCGCTTCTGAAGGAGTATGGCTTCGACCCGCGCGCCGGCGTTTATGCGCATGAGGGAGCAGCACGCGCGCAGCGGCGGGTGCAGGTGGTCAATGCGCTCGTCGGCACCAGCGCCGGGCGGCAGCTGCGAAAGCAGCTGGGCGCGGCTGCCGTGGCTTACCTGGCGGGTGATGGGGCTGCGCTTGACCCCGCGTGGTTCGACCATGCGTTCGATCTGTACCTTTACGACCGCGATGGAGCGGCGGTGCGCACGCTGGTGGACAAGGCGCTGGCTTCGGAGGACCCGGTATTTCGCCCGGCAGCGCTTGGCGCGGCGGCGCGCACGGGCTTTCCGGCGATGGCGGCGTGGCTGCTTTCGCTCGACGATCCGCGCCTGCGCGAGAGCGAGCGGCGCGATCTGCTCGACGGTATCATGGCGCGCAGTGCCAGCCGCGAATATGGCTACGCCTGGGCGCTGTCCCACGTCGGGGCCTTGCTCGGCGGGGCGGATGGGCAGGCGGTTTCGACGCGCCTGCCGCAGATGCTCGGACGGTTCTGCTCGGTGGCCTGGGCGGACCGGATCGCGCGGGACTTCAAGGCGGCGTTCGCGGCGACGCCGGGGGCGCTCGAACTGGACCGCGCGGTCGAGCGGGTGCGCAACTGCGGGCTGCTCGACGACATGATGGGGGCCCAGATCGACGCGGAATTCGCGACGTTGCGGTAAGGTTCCTGCCCGAGCCGGGGAGGCACTCAGCTCAGCGGCAGCTCCAGTCTCACCGTCAGCCCTTCGATCTCGCCGGTGGGCGAAAGCCGGTTTGCCAGCACCAGAGCGCCGCCGTGCTGGTCGGCGATGGCCCGCGCCAGAGCCAGACCGAGGCCCGCCCCGCCGGTCGCCTTGTTGCGCGAAGGGTCGCCCCGCACGAAAGGATTGGTCATCGCCTCGATCTCGTCGTCGGGGATGCCGGGGCCGTCGTCCTCGATGCGGATCACCGCATGGTCTCCGTCCTTCTCCAGCCCCACCCTGGCACCGCCGCCGTAGCGCAGCGCGTTGTCGATGAGATTGCGCAAGGCGCGCCGCAGCCAGGTCGAGCGCAGTTCGAGGACGGTGCGCTGGGTGTCGCCGAGATCGACCGGCTCACCCATGTCCTCGTATTCCTCGACGACCGAGGCCACGAGCGCGGAAAGTTCGGTACGCTCGCGCGGGTCGCTTGGGCGGCCGACGCGGGCGAGCGAGAGGATGTCGTCGAGGGTGCGCACGATGTCCTCGATCGTCGCGGCCATGCGGCCGCGCTCGGTATCGTCCTCGACCGATTCGATGCGGACGCGCAGGGCCGCGAGCGGGGTCTTGAGGTCGTGGCCGATGGCGCCCAGCATCACGTCCTTCTCATCCAGCATGGCGACGATGCGCGCTTCCATCGCGTTGTGCGCGACGATCAGGCGCTGCATGTCGTCCGGCCCGCTGGGATCGAGCTGGCCGGCCGAGCCGGGGCTGACGGCGAATTGCTCGACCCGGCGGGTGAGCGCGGCCAGCGGCCTGGTGATACGCCGCAGGATGAGCGCGACGGCGCCGACGAGCACGAGGTAGATGATCACGGTCTGCACGATCAGCGGGCGGATCATGACGTTGAAGGCGCGCGGGCTGCGCACGCGGGCGACCATCCAGCTGGTCTTGCCTGGCTGCTTGACGCCGACCACCAGCAAGTGATCGTCCATCATCTCGCTGACTTCCGGCCCTTCGAGCCGACCATGCGCGGCGCGTTTGTAGGTATGAGTGCGGGCGAACGCATCCCGGCCGACGGTGCGGTGGACGACCACGATCTGCGAAGCGGGAAAGTCCTGTTCGGCCAGCGTGTGCTGCAGCCGCTCTTCCATGTCGGCGTCACGCTTTTCGCCGGTGCGCAGCGGGGAGCCCTCGCTGAGTTCCAGCGGGAAGCCGCGCAGGGGCGGCCCACCGAAAGGCGCGCGATCCCGGTCCCGATCGTTGCCGCGCAGCATCCGTCCAAGGGCACCGCGTCCGCGCGTCTCGGCAATGAGCTTGAAGGCGACGGCATTGCTCATGCCGGCCTCGTAGCCCTCGCGCTGGGCGCGGTAGACGAGCAGGGCGCCGATGCCCTGCACCAGCAGCAGCGCCGCCGCCACCGCGAGCAGCATCTGGCCCATCAGGCTGCGGGGCCTGATCACGGAAGGGATCGCAAGGCGCATCAGTCCTCTATCGGTACGCGGCGCACGTCCGCCGCCAGCATGTAGCCGCCGCCCCAGACCGTCTGGATAAGCTGGGCGTTGCGGCTGTCCTGCTCGATCTTGCGGCGCAGGCGGCTGACCTGGTTGTCCACCGCGCGGTCGAACAGGTGCGCCTCGCGGCCCTGCACCATGTCGAGCAGGCGGTCGCGGTTGAGCACTTGCCGGGGGTGTTCGAGGAAGGCCATCAGCAGCCGGTATTCCACCGAGGAAATGGCGACGACCGCGCCTTCGGCATCGATCAGGCGGCGCTTGAGCGGATCGAGCCGCCAGCCCTCGAATTCGAAGGCCTCGTTCTCGACCGGGGCGGGCGCGGCGCGCGAGGCGCGGCGCAGGACGCTGCGCACGCGGGCGACCAGTTCGCGCGGCTCGAAGGGCTTCACGACATAGTCGTCGGCGCCGATCTCCAGCCCGACGATGCGGTCGGTCGCCTCACCGCGCGCGGTGAGGAAGATCACCGGCACGTCCTGCGCCTCGACCAAATGGCGGCAGAGCGACAGGCCGTCCTCGCCGGGCATCATGATGTCCAGCAGGACGAGGTCGAATTTGGCGTCCCGCAGGCGCGAGCGGGCCTCGGCCGCGCTCGACGCCTGGACGACGGCGAACCCCTGCCGCGACAGGTAGTCGCCCAGGGGTTCGCGAAGGGAAGCCTCGTCGTCGACGAGCAGCAGCTTGGCCGGAGAAGGAGCAGGCGCGGTATCGTTCATCTCTAAATCCATGGCGTTACCGCGCCTTCCTGTCAGTTCGCAGCCTTCTTGTCAGCCTTCTTGGTCTCCCAGCGGGCCTTGCGCTCGTCCATGTGCGCCTTGCGGGCGGCTGCGCGCTCTTCCTTGGTCACCTTGCCGTCGTGGTTGGTGTCCTGCGCATCGAAGCGCTTGAGGGCAGCGGCAATGAACTCGGCCTGAGTGACGGCGCCGTCGTTGTTGGCGTCGGCCTGCTTCTCCATCATCATGCCGCCGCGATGGCCACCACGACCCATCTTGCCGTGCGTACCCCTATGTATTCCGGGGCGCATGCCGTCATGCTCGCCGCCGGGAGGGGGCGGGGGAGAAGCGCCGTCTTCGCCAGCCGGAGGCGGGGGCGGCGGGCCGTCCTTGCCGTCAGGACCGGGGCCGCCGGGGCCACGCCCTTCGGGACCGCGATCGGCCATGAACTCGGCCTTGGAGATCGAGCCGTCTCCGTTGGTATCGAGCTTCGCGAACATTGTCTCACGCATCTGCTGGTGCATCAGTTCGCGGTCGGCCTTGTCGAGCTTGCCGTCCTTGTTGGCGTCCAGCCTGGCGAAGAGTTCGGTCGCGCGGGCCTGGGCCTCGGCGCGGGCGATCACGCCGTCGCCGTCGGCGTCCATCCTGGGACGCTCCATACGGGGCTTCTGGGCTGCGGGTGCGTTGTTGGCAGGGGCCTGGGCGCAGGCCACGCCGCCGATCGTCAGTGCAGCAGCCGAAAGGCCGAGCAGCAGGGTCTTCATCGAGGTCATGTGTCTTGTCCCGTAACAATTGGATGAGAGCCACAGGACAGCAAGGGAAGGGAGGGGGAAGAACTGTCCTGCGGCTCTCTATGATCCTGTCTAAACGCCGGTTGTCGCGCAGTTGTGCCGGGACATGCGTTTATTGTCGTCAATTGTCACAAGTAGAGCGGGCGTTCATCTGCAAGCTATCCCTCCCCGCGCTTGTCTTGGAGGAGGATTTAGCGCGGGCGGCCCCGTGTGCCCATTCCCGCCGTCACGAACAGCGCGCTCGCGGGTTGCGAGACGTCGGCGGTGTGCCACACGCCCGCCGGGTTCACGATGTACTGCCCCGCCTGCAAGGTCTCGGAATGGAGGCGGCCATCGGGGTATTCCTGGATCAGCGTGATCTCTCCGGACAGGCATACGACGAGTTCGTCGCCCTCCGGGTGCATCTCCCACGAATCCCAGCTGCTCGAGAAATCGTACATGCTGACGAGGCGGCCCTCCCTCCCATCGGCTGCGGTGCGCTCCCCATAGGCCGCGTACCAGTCCATCCCGGTGAAGGCAGGCTGGTCCGCGACCTTCGCGCCAAGGCCGAGGTGGACCGGAAAGGTGCGAAGGTCGCGCGCCGTCATGTCAGAGCGGCTCGCACTGGGCGTGCAGCCACGTCAGCGCGTCTCCTTCCAGCTGCGGCGCGACGATCTCCAGCACCCGCGCGTGATAGTCGTTCCACCACGCGACTTCGGCCGGAGATAGCAGCGATGTGTCCACCAGGCGCCGCTCGATCGGTACGTGGGTGAGCGTCTCGAAGCCGTAGTATTCGCCGTCCGAGCCCGCGATCTCGCGCTTTTCGACGAGGATCAGGTTCTCGATGCGGATGCCGTATTCGCCGGTCTTGTAGTAGCCCGGCTCGTTCGAGAGGAACATGCCCGGCAGCAGCGGCTGGTCGGTGCCCGCTTGCCCACCCGAGGACTTGGCGATGCGCTGCGGCCCTTCGTGAACGGCAAGGAAGCTGCCGACGCCGTGGCCGGTGCCGTGGGCATAGTCGAGCCCCACCTGCCACAGCGCATGGCGCGCCAGCACGTCGAGCTGGCTGCCCGCCGTGCCCTTGGGGAAGACCGCAAGGGCCAGCGCGATGTGGCCCTTGAGCACGCGGGTGAAGCGGTCCTTCACTTCGGCGAAGGGCGCATCAGGCCCGACCCAGACGGTGCGGGTGATGTCGGTGGTACCGTCGAGGTACTGCCCACCCGAGTCCACGAGGTAGACCGAGTTGGGTTCGAGCGTGAGGCTGGTCTCTTCCGACACGCGGTAGTGCGGGCTCGCTCCGTTAGGACCGGCGCCGGAGATCGTGTCGAACGACAGGTCGCGCAAGCTGGGATCGAGCGCGCGGAAGTCCTGCAACTTCGCGGCGGCTGACAGTTCGGTGACCTCGCCCTTGGGCGCCTCGACCGCGAGCCAGTGCAGGAAGCGCGTCACGGCGGCGGCGTCGCGACCTTGCGCGGCGCGGTGGCCCGCCTGCTCGACAGGGTTCTTGACGGCCTTGGGCAGCACGGTGGGATCGCGTTCCTCCACCAGCGTGGCACCGACGCCGCGAAGTTCCTCGAAGATGGCGCTGACGGCGCGCTCGGGGTCGACGGCGACCCGCTTGCCCGCCAGTTCGCGCAGGCCCTGGGTGAAGGCGGCGCGCTCGCGCACGGTCACCGCGTTGCCAAGGTGGCGGCGGACCTCGTCGGTCACTTTCTCCCCGGCGATGAACAGGTCGGCGGTGCCGTCCTGCCGCGCGATGACGTAGGACAGCGCGACGGGAGTGCGGTCCACGTCAGCGCCGCGGATGTTGAGCAGCCAGGCGATCGAATCGAGTGCGGTGATCACCGTCGCGTCGAGGTTCCGGGTCGCGAGCCATTCGGAAACGGCGGCGCGCTTGGCCTCGCTCGCCTCGCCGGTGAACGTGTCCGGGTGGACCACGGCGGGAGCGGCCGAAGGGGCGGGCTGGTCTTGCCACACGGCATCGATCGGGTTGCCCTCGACCGCGATCAGCGCGCCGCCCTTGGCCGCGAGCGTGGCTTCCACCGCCTGCGCCCACTTCGAGCCGTGAAGCCATGCGTCGTAGCCGATCCGCGCGCCCTTGGGCGCATGCTCGGCGAGCCATGCAGGAACGCTGGTCGCAGGCACGCTTTCGTAGGCATAGAGCCTGCCATCGACCTGATCGCGCACCTGCAGGGTATAGCGTCCGTCCACGAACATGGCAGCGGCAGGCGAGCGGCCTGCGTCGGTCAGCACAACGGCGGTTCCGGCCGAGCCGCCGAAGCCGGTCAGCCATTCGAGCCGCTGGGCATACGCGCCGACGTACTCGCTCATGTGCTCGTCGGAGATAGGGATCACGAAGCCATCGAGGCCGCGCGCCTTCAGTTCCTTGCGGAGCGCATCGAGGCGGGCTTCGTGGGTATTCATCAGCATGTCATGGGTTCCGGCTTGCGGGGGGTATTGAGCAATCATAGATGGTGCGCATGGCAGATTCCACCCCGACCCTCATCGGTCCCCCGCAGGCGGCGAAGAAGCCGCATTCCTTCACCCATCACGGCGTCACCGTCAGCGACGACTACGCCTGGCTGCGCGATCCCGGCTATCCCGAGGTGAAGGACAAGGAGGTCCTCGACCATCTCGAGGCGGAGAACCGCTGGTTCGAATCGAAGATGGACCAGCACAAGGGCCGCATCGACGCGCTGTTCAAGGAAATGCGCGGCCGCATCAAGGAAGCCGATTCGTCGGTCCCGCAGAAGGATGGCGACTGGCTCTACTGGATCGAGTTCGAGGAAGGCGCCGAATACAAGAAATGGTGGCGCAAACCCGTCGCGGGCGGCGAGCCCGAACTGATGCTCGACGAAGTGGCGCTCGCCGAGGGCAAGGACTACTTCCGCCTCGGCGCGATCTCGACGACGACGGACGGGCGGCTGCTCGCTTACGCGTATGACGACAACGGCTCGGAACGCTTCACCGCGCGGATCAAGGACCTGACCACCGGCGAACTGCTGCCGGACGAGATCCCCGGCACGCTGTCCTCGCTGGTCTGGGTGGCGAAGGACAAGGGCCTCGTCTACTCGCTGGCGAACGAGCAATGGCGTACCGACAATGCCCGCCTGCACTGGCTGGGCCAGCCGGTGGAAGACGACGTCGAACTGTTTCACGAGGATGACGAGGGTTTCCGCGTCGGCTCCTCGCTCTCCTCGAACGAGAAGTGGCTGCTGATCGGCACCAGCGACCATGAGACCAGCGAATGCCGCATGGTCCTCGCCGACGATCCGCTCGGCGAGCAAATCCTGGTGAAGCCGCGCGCCAAGGGCGTGGAGTATGATGTCGATGAGCGCGGCGACGTGCTCTACATCCACACCAACGACACGCACGAGAACTTCCGCCTCGCCACCGCGCCGCTGGCGAACCCCGGCGAGTGGACGACGCTGATCGAGGGCACGGACGAGTTTTACCTGACGGGCTTCGATCTGTTCCGCGATTTCTACGTGATCGAGGGGCGCCGCGCCGGTCTCGACCAGATCGAGCTGCGCTACTACGACGATCCGGCGCGGATCGAGCCGATCGCCTTCCCCGAGGCGAGCTACTCGGCGGGGCTCTCCAACAACCCCGAATGGCACATGGAGAAGCTGCGGCTGACGTACGAGTCGATGGTCGCGCCGTCCTCGGTGATGGATTACGACGTCGCGGCGCGCACGCTGGAGACGCTCAAGGTCCAGGAAATTCCTTCGGGCTACGACGCTTCGCTCTATGCCACCGAGCGGCTGGAGATACCTGCGCGCGACGGCACCGCGATCCCCGTTTCCATCGTCTATCGCAAGGACCGGACGGGAGCCGGGCCGCTGCACCTCTATGGCTACGGCGCTTACGGTATCGCCATCGATCCTGGCTTCTCGACCTCGCGCCTCAGCCTGGTCGATCGCGGGTTCGCTTACGCCATCGCGCATATCCGCGGCGGCGACGACCTTGGCCGCGCGTGGTACAAGGCGGGCAAGCTGGAGCGGCGCGAGAATACCTTCAACGACTTCGTGGACGTGGCAAAGAGCCTGATCGAGCGCGGCTTCACCGAGGCGGGCCGGATCAGCATCTCCGGCGGCTCGGCGGGCGGCGAACTGATGGGCGCGGTCATCAACTCCGACCCCGAGCTGTTCGGCGCGGTGGTGGCGCACGTGCCCTTCGTGGATGTGCTGAGCACCATGCTCGACGACACCCTGCCGCTGACGCCGGGCGAGTGGCCTGAATGGGGCAACCCGATCGAGGACAAGGCCGCCTTCGATCTGATCCTGAGCTACAGCCCCTACGATCAGGTCAAGCGCCAGGCCTACCCGCCGCTGATGGTGACGGCTGGCCTCAACGACCCGCGCGTGACCTACTGGGAGCCCGCCAAGTGGGTGGCCAAGCTGCGCGAACTGAAGACCGACGGCAACGAGCTGATCCTGAAGACCAACATGGGCGCGGGCCACGGCGGCAAGTCGGGCCGGTTCGAGAGCCTGAAGGAAACGGCGGAGGAGTTCGCCTTCATCCTGTGGCAGCTCGGGGTCGAAGGCTGATGTTCACCCTCACCTTCACCGCGCTGCCGGAGCACATCGATGTGATGGGCCATGTCAACAATGCGGTGTGGGTGCAGTGGATGGAGGCGATGGCGGGCGCGCACTGGGCCGCCGTCGCTCCCCCTGAGCATCAGGAAAAGTACGCGTGGCTCGTCACCCGCCACGAGATCGACTACCGCGGCAACATCTGCGAGGGTGAGAGCGTGACGGGTGAGACCTTTATTCCCGAAGGACCGAGCGGCGCGCGGTTCGACCGGCGGGTGGATTTCCGTAACGCGGCGGGCAAGGTGATCGTCTCGGCCCGCACGACATGGGCGATGATCGACATTGCCTCAGGCCGGCTGATGCGTGTGCCACCGGAAGTGGCGGCGCCTTTCGTGGGCTGACCACCTTTCGTCACCCGCGAGCGCAGCGAAGCAATCCAGGGCGGCTTGATACTGCTCTGGATTGCTTCGCTGCGCTTGCAATGACGACACCTAGCTACCGCCGGTCCCTCGGCCGCTGCGTGATGATGTGCTCCCGCGCGGCGCGCACGTCGCCGCCTTCGTACTGCACGGTCAGGCGCTCCTTGTCGCTCTTGCGGTACATCTGTTCGGCGCGGTCGATGTCGCCGAGCGCCACGTCGAGCCCCTTGAGCGCCTTGCGCGCCAGCACCACCGCCGATTCCATCACCTCGCGCGCCATCGAGGCGATCGGCGCGTCCTTCAGTCGCACCAGCGCGCGGCGGTCGAACACGCGGGCGTGAACTTGCGCATTGGGGAAAGCCTGGTGGACGGCCTGCAGGAACGGCTCGGTCAACTGGTCGCCGTCGATGCAGAAGACGATCAGTTCGGCCTCTGCCGCGCCCGCCTGGCGCAGCATGTCGATGCGAGTGCCGTCGCCGAACCAGACTTGCGCGCCGAAGTCCCGCGCGATGTCGATCATCTCGATGTCGGTGTCGATCATCGTCACCGGAATGTCGGCGGCGATCAGCATCTGCGCCACTGTCTGCCCGAAGCGGCCATAGCCCACGACGATCGCGTTGGCGCCGTCCTCGTGCGGGCCCTCGCGGACTTCCTTCTTGCCCTCGGGCCTCTCGCGGATGCCGCGCGTCGCCATCATCAGGAACGGCGTGGTGACCATCGAGAGAGTGACGATGGCGCTGAACAGACTGGTCGCCTGCGCATCCACCAGCATCGCATTGCTGGCCTGCGCAAACAGGACGAAGGCGAATTCACCCCCTTGGCTCAGCAGCAGGCCTAGCGCCAGCGCGCTGCGCCATTCCATGCGGAAGGCGAGACCGAGCAGGAAGATGATCCCGCCCTTCACCGCGATCAGCGCCAGTGCCATCGCCATGACGAACAAGGGGCGTTCGGCGATGGCGGAGAGGTCCAGCATCATGCCCACCGACATGAAGAACAGCCCCAGCAGGATCGCGCGGAACGGTTCGACGTCGGCCTCGAGTTCGTGGCGATAGGGCGAATCTGCCAGCATGACGCCGGCGATGAAGGCGCCAAGCGCGGTCGAAAGGCCGAGCGCCTGCATCAAGGCGCCCGAGGCCATGACCGTGAACAGCGCGGCGAAGACGAACATCTCGCGCTCGCCGAGGTTGCCGATCAGGCCGAACAGCGGCCGGATGACGAAGCGCCCCGCGAGGATCAGGCCGACGATGGCCGCGACCGTCTCCAGCCCCAGCACCCATCCCGGCGGGCCGGAATGCAGCGCCGGATTGCGGTTCATCGCGGCGATGATGGTGATGAGCGGGATGATCGACAGGTCCTGGAACAGCAGGATCGCGAAGGATCGCTCCCCGAACGGGGTGTGCAGGCGCCCGGCGCTCTGCAGCATCGGCAGCACCTGCGCGGTGGACGACAGCCCCAGCGGCAGACCCAGCGCCAGCGAGGCCTGCAGGCTGAAGCCGGTGAAGAAGTAGATGACAGCCGAAACCGCCAACCCGCACAGCACGACTTGCAGCAAGCCGAGCCCGAAAATCTCGTGCCGCATCTTCCACAGGCGCGCTGGCGCGAGTTCGAGGCCGACGATGAACAGCAGCAGGGTGATGCCGAGTTCGGCGATCCCCATCTTGCTCTCCGGGTCGCCGACGAGGTTCAGGACGTAGGGGCCGAGCACCGCTCCGGTGGTGAGAAAACCCAGCGTCGCACCGATTCCCAGCCGCCGGAACAGCAGCACGAAGCCGAGCGCGGTTCCCAGCAGGAAAAATCCGTCGCGCAGCAGGAATGCCTGGGCATGTTCTTCCATCGGGGCCTTTCGAGGGTATTGCGTGGGGGAGGCGCGACTGTCTTAGCGGCGGGGTACGCCGGGGCCAACCATACAATGGTGGGGATGTTGTCGCATCAGGTAGGTGCCGTCGGCGGGGGCTTCGACAAGCTCAGCCTGAGCGGGATCTGGAGTACGATGCGATTTGATCAAACCAATCCCTCGTCATTGCGAGCGCAGCGAAGCAATGACGAAGCAGAGAAAGTCTCAATCTTTGGAAAGCATGCTCTGAAATCCGCTCAGGCTGAGCTTGTCGAAGCCCCCGCCCTCCAGAACCACGCCTGCGCCGCAGTTACCGCGGCAATATCCCCTGGCACACGTAGCGGATGACCAGGCCGTCCTCGTTGTCCCAGCGCACCCGCTGCGTCGCGCCCGGCGTCGCCGAGCCGCCAAGCGGCGCGCCGCCCGGATTGAGCACCTGCCATTGCTCCACCCGCGTGGTTCCTGCGGTGCAGTTCACGCTGCGCAGCATGAACTGCATGGTGCCGCGCGGCATCTGGCCTTGTGCCCTGGTCAGTACGTCCAGTTCGCGGAAGGTGCGGCCGAGACCGCCCGCCCTCATGCTCGCCGTGTCGATGCGGACGCTGCGGCCCACGGCGGTCTCGACCTCCTGCTTGAACACGCGCACCCAGTTGCCCGAGGTCGCGGTGAGCGTGGATGTCGCCGCGACGGAAACCAGGGGGGCACCGGCCAGCACCAGCGCGACGATGAGTGTCAAAGCGGGCTTCCGTTCTCATCGCGGTAGATGTCGCGGCGGCCGACGTGGTTGGCCGGGCCGACGTAGCCGTCCTGCTCCATGCGCTCGACCCATTTGGCGGCGGTGTTGTAGCCCACGCCCATCTGGCGCTGCAGCCACGAGACTGAGACCTTCTGGTTCTCGAACACCAGCTGGCAGACCTGCCGGTATTTGCGCTCGTCGGGCTGGTCCGAGGCCGTCGCGTCGAGATCGTCGAAGCCGAAGCTGCCTTCCTCGGGCTCGTTGGTGACGGCGTCCACGTAGTCCGGTTTGCCCTGCGAGCGCCAGTACGTGGCGACGTGCTCTACTTCTTCGTCCGAGACGAAGGGGCCGTGGACGCGCTTGATGGGGTCGGAGCTGGGCTTGTAGAGCATGTCGCCCTTGCCCAGCAGCTGCTCCGCGCCCTGTTCGCCAAGGATCGTGCGGCTGTCGATGCGGCTGGTCACGGCGAAGGACACGCGGGTCGGCAGGTTGGCCTTGATGACGCCGGTAATGACGTCGACCGATGGACGCTGCGTCGCCATGATCAGGTGGATGCCCGCCGCGCGGCTCTTCTGGGAGAGACGCTGGATGAGAACTTCGATTTCCTTGCCGACCGTGACCATGAGGTCGGCGAGTTCGTCGACAATCAGGACGATCTGCGGCAGCGCCTCATAGTCGAGCTGGCGGTCCTCGTAGAGTTCCTCGCCCGTCTCGGGGTCGAAGCCGATCTGGATGCGGCGGCCCAGCGGCTTGCCCTTGGCGGCGGCGGTGCGGACCTTCTCGTTGAAGCTGGCGAGGTTGCGGACCGAAATCTCGCTCATCTGGCGATAGCGGCGCTCCATTTCCTCGACCGCCCACTTGAGCGCGCGGATCGCCTTGGGCGGTTCGGTGACCACGGGCGAGAGCAGGTGCGGGATGTCGTCGTAGCTCTTGAGTTCGAGAACCTTGGGATCGACGAGGATCAGGCGGCACTGCGCAGGCGTCAGGCGGTACAGCAGCGACAGCAGGATGGCGTTGAGACCGACGGACTTGCCCGAACCCGTCGTACCGGCGACGAGCAGGTGCGGCATCGTCGCCAGATCGGCGACGACCGGCTCGCCGGCGATGTCCTTGCCCAGGATGATCGGCAGCATGCCCTTATGATGGGCGAAGGCCTCGGACGCGACCATCTCCTTGAAGGATACCATCTGGCGGTTGGCGTTGGGCAGTTCGATGCCCATGACCGTGCGGCCGGGGATCGAGGACACGCGCGCGGAGATTGCCGACATGTTGCGGGCGATGTCGTCCGCCAGACCGATGACGCGGCTGGCCTTGATACCGGGCGCCGGTTCCAGTTCGTACATGGTGACGACCGGGCCGGTGCGCACGGCGGTGATCTCTCCCTTGACGTTGAAGTCGTCGAGCACCGTTTCCAGCAGGCGCGCGTTGCGTTCCAGGCTGAGCTTGTCGATCTTGGGCTGCGAGTTCGGTGCCGGGTCGGCCAGCAGGTCGAGGCTAGGCAACTCGTATTTGTCGAACATGTCCTTCTGGCGGCTGTCCGAACCGAACTGCGCGGGGATCGGCGCGGCCTTGGGGGCGCTGATCTCGGGCGCCTTGCGGGCAGGCGCAGAGGCGGCTGCGGGCATCTCAGCGGCGCGCAGCGGGGCTTCGGCCTTCTCCGGCTGTTCTGCGCGCTCGGCCCTGAGTTGCTTCTCCTTGCCCGGCTTGAACGGCAGGTCTTCGGCGGACGGGAGGCTGATCGGGAGGCGGCCGATGCGGCCCGGCAAAGTCAGCAGGCGCGCCCAGTCGAAGGCGAAGACGCGGCCCGCCAGCACGAGGCCGAGGCCAAGGCAGATCACGGCCAGAGCGAACTTGATCCCGCCATGCGCCGCCTCGGGCGCGAGGCCCGCCAGTGCGGTGATCGCCTTGGCGCCCAGCAGCCCGGAAATGCCGCCCATCGAGGCGGGCAGGGTTCCGCCCGGCTTGGTGAACCACAGCGAGAGAACCGTGGCGATCAGCAGCATCGACAGCGCCAGCACCCCGACCGGCACCCACCAGCGCTGGTCGGTATGCTCGACCTCGCCGTCGTCCTCCTCGACCAGCAACCACAACTTGCGGCCGAAGACGTAGAGCAGCGGCACGAACAGCGCGGAAACCGGCCCGAACAGGAACAGCGCGCGCTCGGCGGTCCAGGCGCCGGTCACACCCATCCAGTTCTGCACGTCGCCGCCCGCGGCGGTGGAGGTGGAGGGGTCGGTCTGGTGGTAGCTCACCAGCGCGAGGGCGAGGAACACCATGCCCGCAAAGAGCACCAGCGCGCCGGACAGCTCTCCGGCACGGCGCAGCGAGCGCTTGAGTACGGCGCGCCAGTCCGGCTTGGCGATACGCCGACCGGGCGCGATGGGGCGGGTGGCCATTAAAATTTCCCTCGGGGTTTCCGGGGGCGATTATGCGTTCGCGGGGGACTCCGCGTCAAGAATGGACCGGGAACAGGGCTGTGGAGGCCGGTGAGCCGCATCGTCGTCCCGGACTTGATCCGGGACCGGTGGCTGTCTTTAGGCGTGAGCCATCAGCCGGGCACGCCGACGTGAGGTGGGCGGTTCATGGCCAGCGGTCCCGGATCAAGTCCGGGACGACGGGATCAACCGCCTCTCGGATCAATTCACCGGCTCACGCGCCTCGAACGCCACGCCCGGCAGGTCGGGCGACAGGCGCCAGTCGGCCAGCATGTCGCGCCAGGCATCCCAGCCGGGCAGATAGCCCTTGAACAAGGCCCACTTCAGTTCCTTGTCGCCCTCGTTGTTGAAGTAGCTGGGCGTACACCCTTGCTGGAACTCGGACATGTCGACCTCGTTGGCGCGGCAGTGCGCGACGTAGCCGGCGACGCCCTCGGCGGTGGCGCAGAACTTGTCGGCACCGCGCCGCACGGTCTCACCGATCATGAAGGCCAGGTGTTCGGCCTGCCGCCCGAACTGCTCGGTGGTGCTGGAGTTGGTCGCACCCTGGATGTAGCCCATGTAGAACATGCCGGGGAACTTGTCGGTGGTGACGCCGTGGAGGGTGGCGGGGCCGTTCTCCCAGTGGTCGTAGATCGACAGGCCGTTCTCGCCCTCGACGGTGGCGATGCCCCAGCGGCGTTTCAGGTCCGACGTCACCTCGAAGCCGGAGGCGAAGATCATCAGGTCGACTTCGTACTCCACGCCGTCGGCGACAAAGCCCTTTTCGGTCATGCGCTCCACGCCCTGCGTGGCGGAAACGTCGATCAGCTTGACGTTGGGCTGGTTGAAGGTGGGGTAGTAGTCGTTGTTTGACAGTGGCCGCTTGCACATGAAGCGGAACCACGGCTTGAGGATTTCGGCGGTTTCCTTGTCTTCGACGATCGCATCGACGCGGCGGCGCAGGCGTTCCATGACCTGATAGTCCACCACGTCGCGCCGGGCCATGATCTCGCCGATATCGAGTTGCGGGAAGCCGTCCGCTTCCAGTTCGAGGTTCAGGTTGCGGCTGATCTCGGTCCAGATGTCGCAGATCTGGTCGGGCTCGCCGGGCAGGAAGAACGCTTGCGCGCCCCGATGGAAGTTCGCCATGCGCTCCTGCTGCCAGCCGGGCTGGAGCGAGGCTGCCCAGTCGGGATCGGTCGGCGGATTGGGCCGCTCGTCGATGTTGGAAGGCGTGCGCTGGAGCACGTAGAGTTGCTTTGCATACTTGCCCAAGTACGGCACCGCCTGGACCGAGGTGGCGCCGGTGCCGACGATGGCGACGCGCTTGTCACGCAGCTTTTCCAGCTCGGGTGCGGTCCACGATCCGCCGCTGTAGTCGTGCTCCCAGCGGCTGGTGTGGAACATCTTGCCCTTGAAGTCGTGGATGCCGGGGATGCCGGGCAGCTTGGGCATGTTCATCACGCCGCCTGCCATGACCACGAAACGCGCGCGGATGTCGTCGCCGCGATTGGTCCTGACGTGCCAGCGTTTGATGGATTCGTCCCAGACGATCCCTTCCACCAGCGTGTGGAACAGCGCCTTGTCAGCCAGCTCGAAATCCTCGGCCATCTTCTGGCAATAGGCCTGGATTTCCCAGCCGTCGGAGAACTTCTTCGACGGCATGTAGCCCGTCTCTTCGAGCAACGGCAGGTAGCAGTAGGCGTCGTTGTCGCACTGCACGCCGGGATAGCGGTTCCAGTACCACACGCCGCCGAAACCGCCCGCATGGTCGATGTTGCGCACGTTGGTCACGCCCTGCTTGCGCAAGTGATAGCCCGCAAGGATGCCCGAGAACCCCGCGCCCAGGATCGCCACGTCGATGTCCTCGACCAGCGGCGCGCGCTCGGCAACGGGCGTGAAGGGATCATGGGCATAGTTGTCCGAGAAGTCCCCGGTCGGGCGCACGTACTGCTCGCCGCCCTCGCGGCGCAGGCGCTTGTCACGCTCGGCGAGGTACTTCGCCTTGAGCGCCGGAATGTCGAGTTCGTCCGGCGCGGGCACGTCGGTTTTAAGGCAGGTCATGTCCAATCCCACTTCGTTCGAGGGCGCTGATCTGTGAGTGGCGGTGGCTCGCACGGCAGTATAAGTCAACAGTGGTGTTGATTATTGCGCCTCGGCGATTTCGGAACGCGCCATGGCGAAGCTGTAGCCGAGGTGTTCGATGTATCCGTGCAGGCCGAGATCGAGCAGGCCGTCCTTGTCGTGCCATGACTCGGTCGCGCTGCCGACGTCCTCGATCGTCCAGTGCGGGCGGTAGGTGCCGACGGTCTCAGCGATGAACATGCGCGAGATGCGACCCGCCATCGAAGACACCATCTCCCCCGAAACCGAGCAGCTTTCATGGCACAGCCAGCCCACCACCGGGGCGACCAGTTCCGGTCCCATCGGCGGATACTGCGAGATGTCGAGGCCGTCGGCCATGCGGGTGACGGCGCCGGGAGCGATGATGTTGCACTTCACCCCGTGCGCCTCGCCCTCCAGCGCGGCGATGTTGTTGAGGCCGATCATGCCCGACTTCGAAACGCCGTAGTTGACGCAGTTGACGTTGCCGTAGGCGCCGCCGATCGAGCTGGTCAGCACGATGCGCCCGTAGCCCGCGTCGCACATCGGTCCGAACGCCGCCTGCACGACGTGGAAGGCGCCGAGCAGGTGGACGTCCACCACCGCGCGGAAGTCCTCGTAGGGGATGTCGCGGATCGATCCGTAGCGCACGTTGCCCGCATTGTGGATCAGCACGTCGATGCGGCCCCAGGTGTCGAGCGCGGCCTGGACGATGGCGCGGCCGCCTTCCGGCGTAGCGACGGTATCGGCGTTGGCGATCGCCTCGCCGCCCGCCGCGACGATCTCATCCACCACGCTTTGCGCGACGCTTGTATCCGGTCCATCCCCGCGTATCGCTCCGCCCAGATCGTTGACGACGACCTTGCAGCCGCGCTCGGCGAGCAGCAGGGCATAGGAGCGGCCGAGGCCACGGCCACCGCCAGTGACTACCGCGACGCGGCCGTCGAAACGCAGTTCAAGGGTAGGCATGGGGACTGTCCTCTCTCGGGGCGAGCGCGTCCGCCGGGAAAACCGGCGGCGTTCGGGGCTCGGCGTTCCAGTCGGGGCGCGTCTCAATGGGTTATTCGGTCTGGTGGACGAATATCTGCACGCAGCCACGCTTGGCAACGACGGGCACGTCGCTCAGGCGATGCTGTGTCTGAAGCCTGACGGAGACAGGCACATCGCGTTGCGCGCATTCGCGCCCGCCTATACCCTCCGGCCAAAGATCTGGCGACGCGCCGGAGGAGAGGGATGTATACATGCTGGAAGCCGCCGGCCGTAATGCCAATGCGATAACCGCGAAGCCTGGCGAGGGCTGGGGCCTGCACCGCATGACCCCGGCAAGCCGCCTCAACGGCGCCAACGGTATCCGCACCGGTGCCGATGGGCGCATCTACGTGGCGCAAGTGGCGGGCAGCAAGGTCAGCGCGATCGACGTCGACAGCGGCGCGATCGAGACGATCAGTGCCAATGGTGGCGGCATCGTCGGCCCGGACGACCTCGCCTTCGACGAGGCGGGCAACCTGTATTGCACCGAGATCACCGAAGGCCGCGTCTCGATGATGACGCCCTCGGGGCAATACCGGGTGATCCACGGCGAAATGCCGGTGGCGAACCCGATCACGTACCATCAGGGCCGCCTGATCGCGGGCGAACTGCGCATTGGCGGGCGCATCATGGAACTCGACCGCGACGGCGGCGCACCGCGCGTCATCTTCGAGGGGGTGCCGATGGCCAACGCCTTCGAGGTGGGCCCGGACGGCAAGCTCTACTTCCCGGCTCAGGGCGCGAACGAGATCTGGCGCATCGGCCTCGACGGCGGCGAGCCGGAGGTCGTGGCGAGGGACCTCGGCGTGCCGGACTCGGTGAAGTTCCACCCCGACGGCTCCATCATCTCCACGCAGGTCTATTCGGGGCAAGTGCTCAAGATCGACCCGCGCACCGGCGCCAAGACGGTGCTGGCCGACATCGGGCCGGGGCTCGACAACGTGGCCTTCGTGAACGGGCGCACGTTCGTCAGCCACATCAACGGCTCGATCACCGAGATCACCGCGCCGGGGCAGACTCGGCCGCTGGTGGAAAAGGGGCTGCAGTGGCCGCTCGGCCTCGCGGTCGATGCCAACGGGCACGTTTTGGTGGCGGACGGCGGGTTCACCTACCTGCTGCGCCCCGGCGAGCCGTTGCAACTGGCGGGCATGCTGTTCTCGCCCGGCTTCCCCGGCTGGGTGCGCGACGTTGCGGCGAGCGGCCCCGACGAATGGATCGTCACCACCGCCAACGGCGACGTCGCCCGCTGGAACCCGGCGGCGGCGACCAGCGAGGTGCTGACGAGCGGCCACGACCTGCTGATGGGCGTTGCCGTCACCCCCGGCGGCGTCGTCTTCGCCGAGTTCGGCACCGGCAAGGTCCATGCGATCGAGGGCGGCAACGTCGCCGAACTGGCCAGCGGCCTCGACCGGCCGATGGGCGTCGCGGTGTCCGGCGACAGCACCGTCTACGTCGCCGAAAGCGGCGCGGGCCGCGTGGTGAAGCTGGTCGGCGGGCGCAAGGAAGTGGTGCTCGACGGTCTCGCCCGGCCCGAGGGGCTGGCCATCGCGGGCGGCACGCTGTTTGTCGCCGATCCGGGCGGGAATGCGCTTGTCGCCAGTGATCTGGCGGGCGGCGCGCGCGAGGTCGTCGCCAGTGACTTGCCGATGGGCGGGCCGGGCGGGTTGCAGCCGGTACAGCTTGGCGGCGTGGGCGACATGTGCGGGCCGATGAACACATTTACCGGCGTCGCCGTGGCGCCCGACGGCACCGTCTACCTCTCCGCCGATGCCGAGGGCAGCGTCCTCGCCCTTCGCCGTCTCTAAGGGGGCCTTCCGATGCTCAAGCAGATCTGCTTCTTCCGCAAACGCTCGGACATGACCATGGACGAATTCATGGACTACTACGAGAACCAGCACTCGCAGCTGGCGAAGAAGTCCGGCGCCAAGCCCGCGATCCCCAATGCGGTGCGCTATGTGCGGCGCTATCTGGTGCCGGAGAAGAACCCCATCACCGGGCAAATCCACGATCCGGGCTACGACTGCATCATGGAAATCTGGTGGAACAGCCGCGAGGATTTCGAGCGCTCGCAGGCGATCATCGCCTCGCCCGAACGCCTGCCGATGACCAGGGCGGATGAGGAAAAGCTCTTCGCCAGCCACGACAACCCAGTCGTGACCTGCATCGAGTACGATTCGCCGATGGGTCCGAACGGCGAGGCGACGCATGTGGACTTGCGCTATGAGGGGTGACCCCGCTCGTCGTCCCGGACTTGATCCAGGACCGGTGGCTGTCTTTAGCCGCGCGCCATCGGCAAGGCGCCCCCACGCGAGGCTGCGCCTCACGACCGGCCCGCGGTCCCGGGTCGAGCCCCGGACGACGTGAGCATGCACGCCCCCACATCTCCAACCGCTCGCGACGAATGGCGCGCGCATCCGCTGCTGCCGGTGGCGGCGGGACTGGGCTATGCCACCAGCGTCATCCACATCTACGGCATCGGCCCGTTCTACGGCCCTGTCGCGACCGAGTTCGGCTGGAGCCGCACCGAAGTCACCTTCGGCCTGACGCTGGCGACGCTGGTGCAGGCGGTGGGCGGCGTGTTCGTCGGCCTCGCGGTCGACCGCTTCGGCCCGCGCCGGTTCGGGGTGATCGGGCTGGCGCTGCTGGGCATCGCCTTCGCCCTGCTAGGCACCGCCGACGGATCGCTGCTCAACTGGTATCTGCTATGGGGTCTGGTCGCGCTGGCGGCACTGCCGGTCCAGGCATCGGTATGGACGAGCGCTGTTGCCTCGCGATTCACGGTATCGCGTGGGATGGCCTTTGCGGTGACCTTGTGTGGAGCCTCCATCGCCGCAGGGGTGTTCCCGCCAATGGCGACATGGCTGATCAGCGCGCTCGGCTGGCGCGGGGCCTTCCCGGTGCAGGCGGCGATCTGGCTGGGCGTTGCGTTTCCTGTGATCTTCGTTTTCTTCCACGGCCGCTATGACAAAGGCCGCAAGCAGAAGGCACAGGACGCTGCGGCTCGCCCCGCAGACCTGCCCGGCGCCAGCTTGCGCGATGGGATGACCTCCAGCGTCTACCACCGCCTGTTCATCGCCTGTCTGCTGTTCACCTTCACCGTGATCGCGCTGGTGGTTCACTTCACCGCGATTCTCGGCGATGCCGGGGCAAGCCCGATGATGGCCGCCGCGATCGCCTCGTTCGTAGGCTGGTTCTCGCTGGCCGGGCGGCTGGGGACCGGAGCGCTGCTCGACCGGCTCCCCGCCTCGCTGGTGGGCGCGGCGGTGTTTATGCTGCCGGTCCTAGGCTGCCTGCTGCTCCTGCTCGGCGGCGGATCGCTGTGGGCGATGGGTGCGGCCTCGGCGCTGATCGGGCTGACGCTGGGGGCGGAGATCGACGTTGTCGTCTACCTGCTCACCCGGCATTTCGGGCTGCGCAACTTCGGCGGGCTCTATGGCGGGCTGCTGGCGGCGCTGTCGATCGGCACGGCCACCGGGCCGCTCGCCGCCGCGCAGTTCTACGACCGGACCGGCAGTTACGCGGGCTTCCTGTGGCTGGCGCTCGCCTTCATGGCCGCGAGCAGCGTGGCGATCGGCACGCTGCCAAGGGGCAAGGCCGCCTATGCCGCACATTGAAGGAACGCCCGGGCGGTTTGCCCCGTCATGCCGATAATGAGATAACGGCCGCAAACCCGAACAAGCAGGAACGAGGATATCCATGGGCGAAATCGGCAAGATCGTTCAGGCGCCCGAGGAACTGGTCGCGCCGGTCAACGTGCCCGCCGAGGCTTACGTCTCCCCCGAATACGCGCGTGCCGAAGTGGACAAGCTGTGGCGCAAGGTCTGGCTGCAGGCCGGGCGGGTGGAGGACATCCCCGAGGTGGGCGACTTCATCACCTTCGATATCGTCCACGACTCGGTCGTCATCGTGCGTGCTTCGGCGGACGACATTCACGCCTTCCACAACGTCTGCCCGCACAGGGGCCGCAGGCTGGTCGATACGCCCCCCGGCCAACGCAACGCGCGCGGCAATCGCAAAACGTTGATCTGCGGCTATCATGGCTGGACCTTCGGCCTCGACGGCGCAAACTCCTATGTCGAGCATCAGGACGACTGGCAGGGACATCTTTGCGCGGGCCGCGCCGATCTGGGCAAAGTGCGGGTGGAGACGTGGGGCGGCTGGCTGTGGATCACGCTCGACCCCGAGGCGATGCCGCTGGCGGAATACCTTAGTCCGGCCGCGACGATGCTCGATCCTTACGGCCTCCAGAACATGCGCCCGCGCTGGCGCAAGTGGGTGGTGTTCGAATGCAACTGGAAGGTGGCGATGGAGGCCTTCTGCGAGACTTACCACGTCTCCACCACACATCCCGAATTCATGGAGTTTGGCCAGTTCCGGGGCTGGGCGCGCAATCAGGGCCTGCATTCCAACATCGGCTACGAGGCGCCGAAAGGTCAAGAGGAGGACTCCGGCAAGCTGCGCCTCGGTGCCGGCGAAGACCCGCGCCTGACCACGGCGGATATGCAGAACTTCACCTGGGCCAATGCCAATACCAACACCACGATGACGCTGGTGGGCGTGGCCAACCGGCTCCGGGACGAGCTGCCCGAAGGCACCCCAGCGGCGGAGGTTTCCAAATACTGGATCCAGACCGCCAAGGCCGAGGACGCGGCGCGCGGCGTCGTCTGGGCGCAGGTCGATCCGCTCCATACCGCACAGGCGGGGACGGCCTGGCAGATTTTCCCGAACTTCCAGATCGGCCATGCGGTCAACAACATGCTGTGCTACCAGGCGCGGCCCTATGGCACCGATCCGGACAAGTGCATTTTCGAGGCGGCCGTTTACGAACTCTGGCCTGAGGGGCAGGCCCCGCAGACCGACTGGGAATACACCGAGCCCGCCGACTGGCCGCCGGTGTTGCAGCAGGACTTTGCCAACATGGCGGCGGTGCAGCAGGGGATGAAGAACGTCGGCTTCCGGGGGGCGCAGCCCAATCCCTACATGGAACGCTCGGTCGCCTCGCTGCACATGAACCTTGCGAAGTTCATGGGGACAGGCGCGCCCAAGACGTACTGAGGTGTAACCCGAGCGGGCTTCGACAAACTCAGGGTGAGCGGGGGTAATCTAAAGCCCTCAACCCGCTCAGGCTGAGCTTGTCGAAGCCCGTGCGCGCGAGACGCGGCAAAGGGAGGAAACAGGCCATGCAATTCCCTCTCGTCCACGTCAGCTGGGCGTTGGCCGATAACGCGCAGCGCCCGGCTTGCGACGCCTTCTTCCGCGAGGTGTTCGGCGCGCAGACCGCCTACGAGATTCGCGTCACGCCCGAGACGGAAAAGCTGGGCCTCGACCGGGAGGAATCGCTGCTGATGATCGGCGATACCATGGTCATCCCGATCGCGCCCGCGGGCCGGGGCGCCGAAAAGGGCAACCCGCTGGGCGACATGCTGCGCCGCTCGGCCGCGCCGGGCCGCTGGATCGGGCTGGCGCTCAAGGTCGGTGATCTGGCGCACGCGGACGCCTGGTTCGCCGCGCGCGGTTTCAAGCGGTTCTACGATCCGGGAATGGAAGCGCACTATTTCCTCGTGCCCAAGGGGCAGATGCTGGGGATGCGGCTGGAAATCGTGAAGCAGGACATGCCGAACGATCCGCGCCGTGATCCGGCATGGTTTCCGGCGAAGGACGATCCGCTCGGTATCGAGGGCCTGCAGGCGGTGGGCGTAAGCACGCCCTCGCTGGCCGAGGCGCGAGCGCTATTCGCGGACAGGCTGGAGTGGCAGGACCTTGGCACGCGCGATCTTCCCGAAGCGCGCTGCGCAGCCTTTACCATCGGTGACACCGTGCTGGAAGCGCTGGAAGGCGCGCCGGGCTCGGCTGCTGCCCGTCACGCGGCGGAGGTGCAGGGTGTCTGCCACCTGGTCTTCAAGCTGCGCGATGCGGCGGCAGCGGCCGATCGGCTGCGGGTGCAGGGACTGCCGCTGATTGGCGACGTGGAAGACCGTTTCGCCATTCACCCCGACGCCGCGCACGGGCGCCTGATCTGGCTGACCGGGGTCACGCCGCCGGGCTACCCCCCCGCCCGGCTCTCGGCTCGGAACGGGTATCGCCGAGCCGCGTTGATGGTCGCGGGCGGCGATGGGCCGTCATGATGCGGAGATGCAGGACGATGAAGTCCGGAAAGTCAGTCTGCCTGATGACGGCGGCGGTGCTGGGTGCGGGATTGATGCCGGTTTCGGCCGAAGCCAGCTTCTATTCCGGCGAGGAGCTTCTCAAAGTCTGCACCGCGCAGCGCGGCAGCGCGGCCTATGTCGAGAACACCTACGAATGCATCGCCTACATCACGGGTAGCGTCGATGCCTTCAACACGTATCGTCGCACCATCAGCATGAAGAGCTGCATCCCCGAGGATGTGACGATCGCCCAGCTTCGCAGGGTGACGGTGGCTTATCTGCAGGATAATCCGGGCAAGCGCGAGGAGGCCGGATCGGCACTGGTCTTCGCCGCGACGCGTCAGGCTTGGCCCTGTGCCAAAAAGGCAAGGTAGCGGGCGCGCCAATCAATTTGCTTCGTCCGGGATCAGCCCCCAGTATTCGCGAAGGACTGCAGGCGGATGCGCGGGAACACCTCTTCCAGCGGCTTCACGTCGGGGGTGACGTAAACGTAGCCGCCTTTCTTGCGAAATAGCGGGCTGATCGTCTTCGTGTAGAACGCGATCGGCACGTTGATGCAGCCGAAGGTGATGCGGTTGTCATCGCTGGTGGGAGAGAGCATCCGTTCGCGGCGCTTTTCCTTGGGCTTGCCGGGGCGGGGAATGGGATGAAGCGCCACCGAGGTGGCGTAATCCACCCACAGGACCCGCGTGTTGCCCGCCGCCACGCCGAACCGGGCAAGAAACCTCCCGGCAGGCGTCGTCTTTTCGGCGGGACCGATTTCCGACAGGTTCTTGCTGCCGATGCCCGGACTCGCATCGTCTCCCGGCGCTATGCCGAGGAGGACGGGAACCTGCCCGAGCTTCTTGCCCTTCGCGTCGAACAGCAGCAGCGCTGCCGCCTTCTTGTCGACGATCGCGTAGGGCAGGGCGTTGTTATCTCCCGACGCGGCGATCCAGTCGGCGACGCGGGTGGCGTCTTGCGGCTGGATCGCCGGGCTCGGTTCGGCAGTTTCTTGCGTCTGCGATGTCTTCGGCCCCGCGGACCGGGAAACCTGTGCCGCCCACGCAGGAGCGGAGCCTGTCAGCGCCGCCCCGGTCAGAAATAGTCCGGCGAGCGCCCTGGAAACCGTGTTCATCGCTGTCAAAGTACTCGAATCAAGCCGGGAAGATCAGGCCATAAAGCTCGGGCAGTCGGCGTCAGTTGCGGGCGCGCTTGCGCTGGGCTTCGGCCATGCGCTGTTCGACGCTGTCGACGCGGGCGCCGAGCTGGTCGATGCGCTGGCTGTTCTGCTGGGCCTGGCCGGATGCGGCCTGCGCTTCGGAGCGGGCGGCCTGCGCGGTGGCGTCGGTCTGCTGCAGCTTGCTGTCGAGCGCATCGACGCGCTGGTTCACGACCGCGACCTGTTCGCGCACGAAACCCTTGGTGGCGCAGCCGCCGAGGCCCATGGAACCGGCCAGGATGACCACGGCCGGAGCGATTTTCTTGAAGGTGGGCGACATTGTTTTTCTCCTAACGGTCAACAGACCGGAATCGTCCAAGCCCAGCCTTCGGGGTTCGACAATTCGATTCTGGCCGGTCGTGCTTCCGCTCCGATGAACGGAAATCCGTAGGTTAGCGAACGCCTGAGACGGGAAAAGTTCCAAAAGGACCATTGGAATTTTCGCCGACGAGCTCTCCGTCCCGCACCGTTACATCGTATTTCACGGTGATCGGCATGGGCATCGAGGCACGTCCCTGGAACTTGGCGCGGCCGTCCCTGATCCCCC
This sequence comes from Novosphingobium sp. HR1a, assembly GCF_015594425.1. NCBI lineage: Bacteria > Pseudomonadati > Pseudomonadota > Alphaproteobacteria > Sphingomonadales > Sphingomonadaceae > Novosphingobium > Novosphingobium sp. HR1a. Next base: position 123,498 of record NZ_JABXWS010000051.1, on the reverse strand, counting down.
CGGCGACATCGACAGTGCCTTGTTCCGCCGAGACTTTCCCGGTCACGACGCTGCCTTTGACGATGAGGTCCATGACCGCCTTCTGCGGGCCGATCGGCGACTGGATGATCACGTTCCAGCGCCCTGCGAAGTCCTGCGGTTTTGCATTGCTGATTTTCGCGGCCTTCGCCTTTTCGAGCAGCGCCTTTCGTTCGGCCGGAGCGGCCTGGGCGCGGGCGCGCAGATAGAATCGCAGGGTTTCCAGTTCCGCGTCGGTGAACTCCGGGAAGGGCGGCATGCCGTTCAGCTTGAGCCCGCCTTCCTTGACGATCGTGCGGAAGGTCGCCGCGTCGGTGATGACCGGCGAATAGCGCAAGTCCGGCGCCGCTCCGCCCGCAACCGCATTCCATCCGTGGCATACGATGCACGAACGGGTGCCGAACAGCATCGCCCCAGCCTGTGCCCGCGCGAGGTCTGGACTGAAGTCGAGATCGGAAACCGGCTCCAGCGGCGGCACCGCGAAAGGCGGGATCGTGTCCTTGCCGTCCAGCGCGAACGTCAGCACGCGGCGCGGCAGGCGGTAGTCGGTGCGATAGGCGGCATTGCCCAGCGTCTGCATGCCTGCGCCTTGCCCGCCCGCGCCGGTGAGCACGGTGACGTACTGCCGTCCGTTCACGCGGTAGGAGATCGGTGCGCCGATGATCGGGCTCTCGGTCTTGTACGACCATAGTGCCTTGCCGGTCTTCGCATCGCGGGCGATGAACTTGCCGTCGATCTGGCCCTGCCACACCAGCCCGCCGGCCGAGGCCATGACCCCGCCCGGCCAGGTTCCGGGCAGGTCGATCCGCCATGCCTCGGTCTGCGTGACCGGGTTCCATGCCTTGAGGTAGCTGCGGTGGCCGCCGGGCAGTTCGACTTCAGGGATGAGCGTAACGCCCATGCCTGCGGCGAGTTCGCCGCCGCCCTTCTGGCCGTCGCCGATCAGGGCGGGCATGTCCATCACCGGCACGTAGACGAGGCCGGTCTGCGGGCTGTAGGCCTGCGGCTGCCAGGAATGCGCGCCGGTCGGCCCCGGCCACATCTCGAACAGCCCGGGCTTGCCGTTGTAACGGATGCCGGGATTTTCGACAGGACGTCCGGTCTTCGCATCGATGCGCTCGGCCCAAGTGACCTTGGCGATCTTCTGCGCGGAGATGAACTGGCCGGTCGCGCGGTCGATCACGTAGAAGAAGCCATTCTTGGGCGCCTGCATCAGCACCTTGCGATCCTTGCCGTCGATCGACAGCGTGGCGAGCGTCATGTCGGACGTCGCCGTGCAGTCCCACTGCTCCGCCGGGCATAGCTGGTAGTGCCACTTATATTCGCCGGTATCGACGTTCACCGCCACCACAGAGGCGAGGAACAGGTTGTCTCCGCCGCCGGGGCTGCGCAGCTTCTGGTTGTAGGGAAAGCCGTTGCCGACGCCGAGATAGACCAGCCGCAGCTGCGCATCATAGGCGAAGGCGTTCCACGCCGTTCCGCCGCCACCGCGCCGGGTGCCGTCGGGGTTCTTCCACCCGCCCGGCCATGTCCCCCGCATGACCTCTTCTGCCTTGCGGTTGGCGGGCGTCACCTCGTCGCCGGGCGTGGTGTAGAAGCGCCACGACAGCTTGCCGGTCTTCGCGTCGTAGGCGCTGACGAAGCCGCGCGCCGGGCTGATGTCGCCGCCGCCGAAGCCGGTAATCACCTTGCCGCCGAATACGCGCGGCGGACCATTGGCATTGCGCGGGGCATTGTCGGGGAAGTCCATCGTCTTCCAGGTCTCCCGGCCGGTCTTCGCATCGAGCGAGACCACATAGCCGTCCGTCGTGACGAGGAAGACATGTCCCGCATCATAGGCGATGCCCTTGCTGCCCCACGACATCTGCAGCGCCGTCTTCGCCCGCTCGCGCGTGCCGCCGTCGTATTCCCACAGCTGTTTGCCAGTGACGGCGTCGAGTGCGCGGATGTGCGAATGGCCGGTGGTGATGAAGACCTTCCCCTCCGCCATCAGCGGCGTCGTGGGCGTGTAGCCCGGCTCGAGGTCGAAGTGCCAGGCCAGCTTCAGGCCGGAGACATTGCCGGTATCGATCTCCTCGAGCGGCGAATAATGCGTCTCGGTTCCCGTCCGACCCCAACTCGGCCATTCGTCCGGGTCAACGACGGTCTGTTCCTCTATCGGCTGGGCGGGGCGATTGCATGAAGACAGCGCAAATAGCATCGACGTCAACGCCAGTGGTATAGCGATCTTTCCCAGGCCAGAAACCACGACGTCCTCCCCTCGCTTCCGTTTTTCTTGATGTCCCGACTATCAGCCGCGCCGGAAGCTGGGAAGAGATGCTATTCACCATGGATCATAACGGGCAAGGTATCGCCGAGGGGATGTGCCGCGCCGGATTGTCCGAATAGGAAAACCCCGGCCTTCCGTCAGGAAAGCCGGGGTCTCGCAAGGCAGTGCGCGAGGGGGTACGCACTGCCGGCTCGGTGGTCTTGGATCAGTTGGCGCCGACGCCCATCGGGATCGGCGTACCTTGCTTGAGGTAAACGCGATTATCCTCGATCTTGTCGACGTTCTCGAACGCGATGTAGTGATGTGCACCATCGGAACTGTCCGAACGGGTCAGCTTGATCTGGTCGTCCTTCACCTCGTCGATAGTCCCGACGTGCTGACCGGTGCTGGTCGTAACTTCCATGTGCTCACGCACGCGCAGCTTCTCGAACATGGTGTATCTCCATCATCTCGGGGGGTATGATGAGGAAACGGCGCAAGCTGGAAAGTCGTTCCGGTCGTTCGTCCCGGCCCGGAAACGGCTCGTCAATTCGGGTCGTTCAGGGGGTGGCACCGAGGCCGAAGGTGGCGTCGCCCCGGTCGGACAGGAGCACCGCGTCGGCGCTTATCCCGTCGATCTGCGTGATCGCGACGAAATCGTGAGAGCCGCCCTCCAGCATCAGTTCCTCGCCTTCCAGCGCGGCGACGGTACCTATGACGACCCCGTCCGCTGCGATCACCTTCATGCCTTTGCGGATCGTGCCCTGCTGCGTCGTCCAGGCGGTGTCGGTGGTAGTCATGGCGCGTGCTCCTCTCGCTGCGGGGCGGGGGTCGCCCCGGAGGCATAGACACAAAACCCCGCCTGCCGGAGGGTTCCGGCCGGCAGGGTCTTGGCGAGCGCGAATCGAAGCTCGTTGGTCAGGCGTTCGCAGCCTTGGCGCCGAAGCGGCCGTGCTTGCGGAAGCGCACCATCCAGCGGTCGAGGAACAGGCCGAGAGGCCGCGGCGTGACGCCGAGCCCGCCGATGCCCGGAGCCGAGCCGCTTGCCACGCTGCCGGCCAGGAGCAGCTTGAACTGGTCGGTGGTGATCGGGGCGCCGGGCAGCCAGCCGGTCGCCGCCGCTATGAGGCCGGACACTGCATCCGGCAACTGGGCGAACGCTCGCGAGCGGCCCTGTGCCTTGGCGATACGCTCGTTAAGTTCGAGCATGGTGACGACTTCCGGCCCGGCGAGCTCGAACGTCTTGCCCTGTGCGTCAGCGCGGCCCAGCGCATTGGCGATTGCCACGGCCACGTCATCGACGAAAACGGGCTGCAGCTTCGCCTCCGGGGCGAAGACCGGCAGGGCGGGCAACCGCGAGATCAGTTCTCCGAACATGTTGACGAAATTATCGTCCGGCCCGAACATCAGCGAGGGGCGCACGATCGTCGCGGTTGGGAATGCGGCCAGCACGGCGGCTTCGCCTTCGGCCTTGGTGCGGGCATATGCGACTTCCGACCCGGCATCCGCGCCTATTGCCGAGACATGCACAAAGGCGGCAGCGCCCGCAGCCTTGGCTGCAGCTGCGATGTCGCCCGTGCCCTTGCCCTGCAGGGCATCGAGGTTCCCCGCAAAAGCACCCACGAGGTTCACCACCGCATCCGACCCGGCAAGTACGGCGGCAACCGTGTCGGCCTTGGTCACATCGACGCCGGCGAACTGCACCTGGCCCAGGTTGCCCAGCGGCTTGATGGCGAAGGCCTTCTTGGGGTGACGGCTGGCGATACGCAGCCGCGCGCCGCGCGCGAGCAGTTCCTGCGCGAGGTGGCGGCCGACGAAGCCGCTGCCCCCCAGAATGGTGACGATCTTGCCGGAGAGAGGGTCGGTGGTCATGGTCTGGCTCGGTCCTTCAGGTCGCGCTGCGCTCGACGTGTCCCGCGCTGCAGCACATGCATCTGCGCCCCTGCCACAAGCCCGGGAACGGGGCAACCGGGCAGTTGCCCCGAGCCGTCCGGCGGCCGCTGCGAATATACAAATTCCCGAAATGAAAAATGTTGCATCGGATGGTGTTGACAAGACTTCGACGGCCCCTTAGAGGCGCCCTCCTACCCAGCGGGGACGGCGCTTCGCCCCCTCGCTAAAGTGCCCAGATGGCGGAATTGGTAGACGCACCAGCTTCAGGTGCTGGCGCTCGCAAGGGCGTGGAGGTTCGAGTCCTCTTCTGGGCACCATTCACCTTTTCAAAGGTGATAGCAAGTATTCGAAAGCCCCGGGAAACCGGGGCTTTTTGCTTTTCCGGCGATCGCGGGTTGCGCCTCGAAGAATCTCCGTCGTGACCGCATCGACGCGTTTCTAAGGCCTTCGTTCGGCCAGCTTCCGCCTTGAACGGATCCAGCGCCCACTTCGCCAAACCGATATGCTTTCGGACGGGAAGGTCGATCCTGGCGGAATCGAAGAATTCCACGGGGTCAGGAGTGGCGCCGGATCACCTCGACGAACGCGTTGCCATAGGCTTCCAGCTTGCGTGTTCCGACGCCCCCCACCAAGCCGAGTTCCGCCAGTGAGGATGGGCGTGAGCCGGCCATTTCGCGCAAGGTCGAATCGTGGAAGATGACGTAGGGCGGGACGCCTGCCTCCTTTGCCAACTCGCGGCGCAACTCGCGCAGCGCCTCGAACAAGGGGTCGCCGACGGGATTGGCTCCGGCGTCTCCCCCGCGCGAGCGGCGTTTGCGGTCCTGTCTGGGCGGCACGACGATCGCTACTGCAGCCTCCCCCTTCAGGATCGCGCGAGCGTCTCCTCCCAGCGCAAGACCGCCGTGCTCGGTCGCGGTCAGGCTGCCACGCGCCTGCAGAGCGCGGGCAAGCGCTTTCAGCAGCGGCTTTTCGTCTTCGGTGAGGATGCCGAACACCGACAGCCTGTCATGCCCGCGCTGCAGCACGCGGTCATCGGAAACGCCGGTCAGCACCTTTTCCAGATGACCCAGGCCATAAGACTGCCCAGTGCGATAGACGGCCGATAGCAGCTTGCGCGCGACATCGGTGACATCGACCACGCCGACCGGCTGGAGGCAGTTGTCGCAGTTGCCGCAAGTCTGCGCCGGGGTTTCGCCGAAGTGACGCAGCAACACGGCGCGGCGGCATTCGGCGGTTTCGACCAGACCGGCCAGCGAATCGAGGCGCTGGCGTTCGCTTTGCTGGCGGTGAGGCTCGATCTCGGACAGGCGCTGGCGCGCTCGCGCGAAGTCGTCGGCGCCCCAGAACATGACGGCCACCGAAGGATCGCCATCGCGCCCGGCGCGGCCGGTTTCCTGGTAGTAGCCCTCGATCGACTTGGGGATGCCCGCATGGGCGACGAAGCGCACGTCGGGCTTGTCGATGCCCATGCCGAAGGCGACCGTGGCGACCATCACCATGTCCTCGCTCGCCACGAATGCGGCCTGGTTGCGCGCGCGGACTTCGGGCGGGAGGCCTGCGTGATAGGGCAGCACGCGGCGGCCGGTGTCGCGGGCAAGGCTCTCGGCCAGCTGCTCTACGCGTGCGCGGGTGGGGGCGTAGATAATCCCCGGTCCGGGATTCTCCTCGACCACCGCCTTGAGCTGACGGCCTACGCTCTCGCGCGGGCGAATGGCATAACGGATGTTCGGCCGGTCGAACCCGGCGACGATCAGCCCCTCGTCGGGAATACCGAGTTGCGCGAGGATATCGCTGCGGGTGTGGTTGTCCGCAGTCGCCGTCAGCGCCAGCCGCGGGACTTGCGGGAACGCATCGAGCAAAGGGCGCAGCAGGCGGTAATCGGGACGGAAATCGTGGCCCCATTCGGAGACGCAGTGCGCCTCGTCGATCGCAAAGAGACCGACCCGGGCCGACAGCAGCAGTTCGCGGAAGTGCGGCTGGCTGGCGCGTTCCGGGGCGATGTAGAGCAGGTCCAACTCGCCGGCGCGAAAGGCGTCCATGGTCGCCCCGCGATCGGTGTCGGCGCTGGTCAGGGTGGCGGCGCGGATGCCGTTGGCGCGGGCGGAGCGCAACTGGTCGTGCATCAGCGCGATCAGCGGCGAGACGACCACGCACGTGCCCTGCAGCAGCACGGCGGGCAACTGGTAGGTCAACGACTTGCCCGCACCGGTGGGCATGATCGCCAGCGTCGACTGGCCGTGGATGACGCGATCGACCACCAAATCCTGTACGCCGCGAAAGCCCGAGAAGCCGAAGACGTCGTGCAGCGCTTTCGACACCGCCTCGCCGGAGGGTGGCGGCGCGGGCGTCCAGTCGACCTCGGGTGCATAAGGGTCGATCATGTCGGCGTCGGGTTCGCCGTAGAAGGTCGTCTCGAAAGGCCAGTCGTCGTCGTTCACGGTGCGCGTTATGGCAGATCAGGACGGCGAGGGGAAACCATCGGCAGGCAAGTTTCCGGTAATTTAACGACGATCGGCCCACAATTGCGGGTGCTTCAGCAGCAAAGCCTGCGCGAGGATCAGCGTCTTTGCGTCTGACAGTTCTCCGCAGAGCGCCATGTCGCGCAAGGCGTCGAGCCCGATCTCGTGGACGGTGATGTTCTCATCCTCGTCGTGCGCACCGCCGCCCGCAGCGATGCGGTCTTCGTGTGCATACTGCGCGAGATAGAGCTGTACTCGCTCGGTCGAGGCGGGGCACAGCGACCACATGTTGGTCACCGGTTCGAGATCGGAAATGCGCAGGCCGCCTTCTTCGAAGGCTTCTTCGACGATGCGGGCCTCTGGCGAAGTGCCGTCGAGGTTACCGGCAATGGCCTCCAGCAGTGGCGGTTCGCCCGCATCGAGCACGCCCGCGCGCGGCTGGTCGATCAGCATGCACACCCGGCGCACCGGATCGTATGGCAGCACCGCCACGGCCGAGCCATTGTCAAGCAAATGGCGCTCCACCACGGCACCGTCGGGCATTTCCACTTCGAGGCGATAGAACTTGTACCATCCGTCGTAGACGAGCGTTCGACTGATGATGCGGGAAGAAATGGTGCGTGCTGCGGTCATGGGATCAGGGTGGTGGCGCAGTGTTCATGTTGCAAGTGCGAATAAGCCTTTTGGGCAGTTGTGGCATATCCCTAGCCGGGCGGTAGCGATGGCTTTGCCGGGAGCCTGATAATTCTCCGGGTGCTGCAAACGATTGAATGTGAATCGGCCCAAGGGGTGGGAGGCAGCCGTCAGAATCGGGAAGAGACAAAGATGGGTTGCCATGCACACGACGCGTCCGCGAAAAACGAGGATTACCGGCTGTCCTGGTTGAGCGAGATCGAGTTCGCCGAAAAGGCGCATGTGCTCAAGATGCTGGCGCGCGAAGTAGGGCAGGATCATGCGGCGGCAATCGACGAGTTGGCTTGCCGGGGGCTCGACGCTGCCCTGGCGGTGCTCACAGTAGCCGTGGGCGAGAACGTGGCCGATGCCTACCTGCGCCACCGCGCGCTGTGGCGGGCGGGGCAGGCGGGCTGAAAGTGGCGCCGTCCCGCAGCAAGTCGGGGACGGCGCATCGCTTTAATCCAGATTGGGCCGCAGCCAGCGTTCGGCGGTAGGAAGATCCACATCGCGGCGCACGGCGTAGTCCTCCAACTGGTCGCGGCCGATACGGGCGACGCCGAAGTACTGGCTTTCCGGGTGCGCGAAGTAGAAGCCCGAAACCGCCGCCGTCGGCAGCATCGCCTGGCTTTCGGTCAGGACGATGCCGGCGTTGTCCTGCGCCTTGAGCAGATCGAACAGGATGGGCTTGAGCGAATGGTCCGGGCAGGCGGGATAGCCCGGCGCCGGGCGAATGCCGCGATATTCCTCGCGGATCAGTGCTTCGTTGGTGAACTGCTCGTCCGGCGCATAGCCCCACAGGGTCGTACGGACATGGGCGTGGAGGCGTTCGGCGAAGGCTTCGGCGAAGCGATCGGCCAGGGCCTTGAGCAGGATGTCCGAGTAGTCATCGTGGGCGGCCTTGAAGCGTTCCAGATGCGGCTCGATGCCGTGGATGCCCACCGCGAAACCGCCGAGCCAGTCGCCCGCTGGATCGATGAAGTCCGACAGGCAGAAGTTTGCGCGGCCGCGCGACTTCTTGAACTGCTGGCGCAGCATGGGCAGGCGGGTTGCCCCGGAATCGCCGGCATCGAGGAGAACGTCGTCACCGTCCGAGCGGGCTGGCCAGAAGGCGCAGACGCCGCGCGCAGTCAGCCATTTCTCGTCGATGATCTTTGCTAGCATCGCCTGCGCATCGGCAAAGAGGCTGGTGGCGCTTTCGCCGACGACCTCGTCTGTCAGGATTGCGGGGTAATTGCCCGCCAGTTCCCAGGCGCGGAAGAACGGGGTCCAGTCGAAGGTCTCGACCAGATCCTTGAGGTCCCATTCCTCGAAGACATGCAGACCCGGCTGCGCGGGCGCGGCGGGTTTCTGGGTGAAGTCGGTCGGGAAGGCGTTGGCGCGCGCCTCGGCGAGCGGCAGCAGGTCGCTCTGGCCCTTGTTGGCGCGGGCCTCGCGCACCTTCTCGTAGTCGATCGCGACCGAGGACTTGAAGCCCTCCGCCTGCGTGTCGGACAAGAGCTGCGAGGCGACGCCCACCGCGCGGCTGGCGTCGAGCACGTGGACCACGGTGCCGGTATAGGCCGGGTCGATGCGCAGCGCTGTGTGGACCTTGGACGTCGTCGCGCCGCCGATCAGCAGCGGGATGTTCATCTCGGCGCGCTGCATTTCCTCGGCCACGGTCACCATCTCGTCCAATGAGGGGGTGATGAGGCCGGACAGGCCGATGATGTCGGCCTCGTTCTCGTTCGCCGATTCGAGGATCTTCGACCACGGCACCATGACGCCAAGGTCGATCACTTCGTAGCCGTTGCACTGGAGCACGACGCCGACGATGTTCTTGCCGATATCATGCACGTCACCCTTGACGGTGGCCATGATGATGCGGCCCTTCGCCTTGGACTTGGCGTCCTTCTCCGCCTCGATGAAGGGGATGAGGTGCGCGACCGCCTTCTTCATCACGCGCGCGGATTTCACGACTTGCGGGAGGAACATCTTGCCGCTGCCGAACAAGTCGCCGACCACGTTCATGCCGCCCATCAGCGGGCCTTCGATCACCTCGATCGGGCGGCCACCGGCAGCGGCGATCGCGGCGCGGGCCTCCTCGGTGTCTTCCACCACGTAGGCGTCGATGCCGCGCACCAGGGCGTGTTCGATGCGCTTGGTGACGTCCCAGCCGCGCCATTCCTCGGCGGCCTTTTCGGCGACGGTGTCCTTGCCCTTGTAGCTCTCGGCCAGTTCGATGAGGCGTTCGGTGGAGGTCTTGCCGTCCTCGCCCACGCCGGGGCGGCGCATCATGATGACGTCTTCGCAGGCCTCGCGCAGCGCCGGGTCGATCTGGTCGTAGACGTCGAGCTGCCCCGCGTTGACGATCGCCATGTCCAGGCCCGCCGGGATCGCGTGGTACAGGAATATCGAGTGCATCGCGCGGCGCACCGTCTCGTTGCCGCGGAAGCTGAACGAGAGGTTCGACAGGCCCCCCGAGAAGTGGACGTGCGGGCAGCGCTCGCGGATTTCCGCCACCGCCTCGATGAAGTCGAGCCCGTAGCGGTCATGCTCCTCGATGCCGGTGGCGACGGCGAAGACGTTGGGGTCGAAGATGATGTCCTCGGGCGGGAAACCGATGCCGACGAGCAGCTTGTAGGCGCGCTCGCAGATTTCGATCTTGCGCTCCTTGGTGTCGGCCTGCCCGGTCTCGTCGAAGGCCATGACGACCACGGCGGCGCCATAGGCCATGCACTTGCGCGCATGTTCCAGGAACTGCTCCTCGCCTTCCTTCATCGAGATCGAATTGACGATCGGCTTGCCCGACACGCACTTCAGGCCCGCCTCGATCACGTCCCACTTGGAGCTGTCGACCATCACCGGCACGCGGGCGATGTCCGGCTCGGCGGCGATCAGCTTGAGGTAGGTGGTCATCGCCTCGACGGCGTCGAGCAGGCCCTCGTCCATGTTGACGTCGATGACCTGCGCGCCGTTCTCCACCTGCTGGCGGGCGACTTCGATGGCGGCGGGATAGTCGCCGGCCATGACCAGCTTCTTGAACTTCGCGGAGCCGGTGACGTTGGTGCGCTCGCCGATGTTGACGAAACGGGAGCCGGAAGGGGTGGCGGTCATGGGTGTTGTTCTCGGTTCAGGAGGTGCGTTTGATCGGTGGGCAAAGCGGCATGGCGCTACAGCACCCGCGCCAGCACGAAGTCGTCGTAAGTCTTGCCGCCGACGTCGAACCGGCGGGTGCCGATCGTCTCGAAGCCGTGCTTGGCATAGAAGGAGAATGCGCGGTGGTTGTCGTCCTTGACGCCCAGAAGCAGCCGCGAACGGCCTGCCGACTCCGCGACGACCGCCTGCATCAACGAACTGGCGATCGTCGATCCCTGAAAGCGCGAGAGGATGTAGATGCGCTTCAGCTCGATGTCCCCTTGCTGCGCATGCTCGATCTCGGGCTCGCACAGCAGCGCATAGCCCACCGGCGCGCCGCCGGGCTCAATCTCCGCCAGCCAGGCCTTCGCGCCCTTGGCGAAATAGGCGCGGTAGGTCTCGGCCGAATGCTGCTTCGCGCAGTGCGCGACGAGACCCGCGCCGTCGATCACGCCTGCGAAGCTCTCGAGGAAGGTCGCCGCACCCACTAGAGCGAGCGCGTCGGCATCGTCCGGCCCGGCCGGACGCAGGCGCCAGATCGGCAGCGAATCCATCAGCCGGCCATCGTGAAGGGTTCGAGGCCCGCCAGGCGCGTCACCGGCTGCAGTTCGGGCAGATGGCGCGGCGCCATGCCGGTCACCTTGTCGGCGATGGCCTTGATGTGCGCCGGGGTCGAACCGCAGCAGCCGCCCAGCACGTTGACCTGACCCGCGATCGCCCACTCGCCGACGAAGCCCGCCGTGGTGTCCGGCATTTCGTCGTAGGCGCCCAGTTCGTTGGGCAGGCCTGCATTGGGGTAGATCATGATGAGCGTGTCGGCGATTTCCGACAGCGTCTTCACGTGCGGTCGCAGCTGCGTCGCGCCGAACGAGCAGTTGAGGCCGATGGTGACGGGTTTCGCATGACGAACCGCGTGCCAGAACGCCTCGACCGTGTGGCCCGAGAGGTTGCGGCCCGACAAGTCGGTCAGCGTCATCGACAGCATGATCGGCACTTCGCGGGCGAGTTCCTGTTCGAGATAGCGCACCGCCATCACGCCTGCCTTGGCGTTGAGGGTATCGAACACCGTCTCGATCAGGATGAAGTCCGCGCCGCCTTCGATGAGGGCCGCGGCCTGTTCCTTGTAGACGTCGACCAGCGTGTCCCAGTCGATCTCGCGGTAGCCCGGATCGTTGACGTCAGGGCTGAGCGAGAGCGTCTTGTTGGTTGGTCCGATTGCGCCCGCCACGAAGCGCGGGCGGCCATCCTTCGCCTGATATTCGTCGGCGAGGCGGCGGGCCAGCTTTGCCGATTCAACGTTGATCTCGCGAACCAGATGCTCGGCGCCGTAGTCGGCCTGGCTGATGCGGTTGGCGGAGAAGGTGTTAGTCTCGGCAATGTCCGCGCCGGCTTCGAAGTAGGCACGGTGGATGGACTCCGGCACCTCGGGCTTTGTCAGCGCGAGGATGTCGTTGTTGCCCTTCTGGTCGTGGGACAGGCCCAGCGTGCCTGCGTAGTCGGCTTCCGAGAGCTTCCAGTTCTGAATCTCGGTGCCGAACGCGCCGTCGGTGATGAGGATGCGCTTGGCTGCCTCGGCGAGGAAGGTTTCACGGACGCTCATGCGACAAGTTCCTTGACGGGACGCAGGCCGAGAAGCTGGCAGATCGCGTAAGCCTGCTCGGCGCGGTTGAGGGTGTAGAAGTGGAAATCGCGGGACCCGCCTTCGTAGAGGCGCTTGCAGAGGTCCGCCGCCGCGACGGCGGCGACCAGCGCGCGCGGGCCGGGGCGATCGTCGAGCCCGTCGAACATCGTCTCGAGCCAGCCGGGGATCTCGGTGTTGCCGGACATGCGCCGGATCGCGGCGAAGCTGGTGACCGGCATGATGCCCGGCAGGATCGGTACGGTAATGCCTGCCGCCAGCGCCTTGTCCATGAAGCGGAAGTAGGCGTCGGTCGAGAAGAAGAACTGCGTGATCGCGCGGGTGGCGCCGGCGTCGATCTTGCGCTTCAGGTTGTCGAGGTCGGCCTCGGCGCTCACCGCTTCGGGGTGGACTTCGGGATAGGCCGCGACCGAGACTTCGAAATCGTGGCGCTTGCGGATGCCTTCGACCAGCTGCGCGGCGCTGGCATAGCCTTCGGGATGCGGCACGAAGCGGCCGCCGTCCGCCGGCGGCGGATCACCGCGCAGCGCGACGATGTGGCGCACGCCCGCTTCCCAGTACTGATCGACCACTTCGTCGATCTCGCCCTTGCTGGCGGCGACGCAAGTAAGGTGCGCGGCGGGAACCAGCGCGGTCTCCTTCACGATCCGTGAGACAGTGGCGTGGGTGCGCTCACGGGTGGAGCCGCCCGCGCCATAAGTTACCGACACGAAGGCCGGGTCGAGCGGGGCAAGCTGGGTGATTGCGTCCCACAGCTGCTCCTCCATCTTCTCCGACTTGGGCGGGAAGAATTCGAAGGAGACGGAAATGTCGCCGGGCAACCCTGCGAAAATCGGGGTTTCTGCGGCGCGTGGGGAAGCGGTCATCAAACGGTCTCTCGGTTTTCAGGGCGCGCGGTTACACCATCGCGCCGCGCAGTCCAGATTTTAACGGTGAGCGGGTCGCCCGGCAGAGCGACGGGCTCGGCCGGGGTAAGGCCCGCGGAAGCGAGATGGGCGAGCATCTGCTCGTCCGAAAAGCCGAGACGGGCGTGGGCATGGCGCTCGCGCATCTCCTCGCGCTCGTGCGCGGCAAGGTCGACGACGGCGATGCGCCCGCCCGGCCGCAGCACGCGCGCGGCCTCGGTCAGCACGACGGCGGGGTCCTGCGCGAAGTGCAGCACCTGATGGAACAGCACGGTGTCGAAGGCGTCGGGCGCGAAGGGCAGGGCGGTGAAGTCGCCCTGCACCAGATCGACCTTGTCGGCGGGCAGGTCCTGCAACCGGGCGCGGGCGATGCGCAGCATCTCAGGGCTCTTGTCGAGCGCCGTCACGCGCCCCGCGCGCGCGGACAGAAGCTGTGCCATGCGCCCGGTGCCGGTGCCGACGTCGAGCAGGCCGCCGATGGTTTCTTCTCCGAGCGCGCGAAGCAGCGCGGCTTCGACCGGTTCGTCGGCGCCGTGGAGACGGCGCAGCGTGTCCCATTCGGCGGCGTGGCGGGCGAAGTAGGCTTCGGCGCTCGCCTCGCGCCCAGCGCGGATGGCGGCGAGGTGGCGGCGGTCCTCGGCGCAGCGGGCGGCGAACTGGCTGTCGTCACGCTCGGCGACGTTGAGGAGATTCGCGGCCGCCGTGCCGAGCGATGATTCGCCTTGTTCGGAGACGGCGATTCTCAGGAAGACCCAGCTTCCTTCCTTGCGGCGCTCGGCCAATCCGGCGTCGCACAGAATCTTTATATGGCGCGAGACGCGCGGCTGGCTCTGGCCGAGGACTTGCGCAAGCTCTCCCACGGCAAGCTCCATATGCGCGAGCAGACGCAGCATACGCAGGCGCGTCGGCTCCGAAAGAGCGCGCAGAAGAGGGTCGATCCGCATGCCGGATCATATAAAGATATCTTTATATGTGCGCAAGCCCTAGGAATTCTGCGGATTTCCGCCTGTCGTATTCCTATTTGCGTTGCACCATTGTCTCGTCTAAAGAATGCCACTGCAGGCTTGCCTGCAAGCGTTGGCCTATGCGCCAAACAATGCAAGGGGATTCGCATGAAGAAGATTGCTTTCGCCGCGTTCGCGTCGGTTGCCGCACTGTCGCTCGCTGCTTGCGGTGGTGAGCCCGCCGCCGAAGCTACCACGGATTCGGTCGAGACCGCTCCCGAGGAGCTGATGACCGGTGACGCCACCGACGTTCCGACCGAGGCTGCGTCCGAGGCGATGTAATCGGCTCGGGGGTTCGGCGCTACCTTTCGGTGCACTGACCCCCGCCGCTTTCCGCTTCCGGGTCCAACCGGCTTGTGGAAAGTCCGTCTCACGACGGACAGAAGCCCTCCCCGACGGGAGGGTTTTTTGTATCTGCATCGCGCGTTTATGCGGGGTGCGGAGCAGCAAGACCCGCCCGTCGATGACGGGCGGGTTTTTGTTTGCACTGCCTTCGGGGGCGGGGCATCAACCGGGCCATGCCCGATACGCTGAAGATCACGCTCGCGCAGCTCAACCAGTCGGTCGGGGACGTTCCCGGCAATGCCGCCGCCATTTCGGCAGCGCGTGAGGCGGCGAAGGGCAGCGACCTCGTCGTCTTCCCGGAACTCCACCTCATCGGCTATCCGCCCGAGGACCTGATCCTCAAGCCGGCGCTGATCGAGCGCGCGGCCGCCCAGCTTCAGCAACTCGCCGAATCGACCGCCAGTGAAGGTCCGGCAATGCTGGTCGGCTCGGCCTTCGTGCTCGATGGTGCGCTGCACAACGGGGTGGCGCTGCTCGATCAGGGCAAAGTCGCAGCGGTTCGCCTCAAGCACGAATTGCCAAATTACGGCACCTTCGACGAAATGCGCCTGTTCCAGCCCGGCCCACTGCCGGAACCGATAATCCTGCGCGGCACGATGATCGGGGTGCCGGTCGGCGAGGATATATGGCGCTACGAGGTCTGCCGCCATCTCGCCGATTTCGGCGCCGAAATGCTCATCTCGATCAATGGCAGCCCTTACGAGATCAACAAAGAGGCCCTGCGCATCGAAGGCGTGGCCAAGCGCCGCGCGGTCGATACCGGGCTGCCCCTGGCCTATCTCAACCGGGTCGGCGGGCAGGACGAACTGGTCTTCGACGGCGCGAGTTTCGCGGTCAACGGCGATGGCGCGCTGGCGGTTCAGCTGCGCGACTGGGAGGAGCAGGTCGTCGAAACCCGCTGGACCAAGACCGCCAAGGGCTGGCGCTGCGATCGCGGCGCCGTGGAGCCGCTCGCGCAGCACCCTGAGGACATCTACAGTGCAATGGTGCTCTCCTTGCGCGACTACGTGAAGCGCAACGGCTTTCCGGGCGTCGTTCTCGGCCTGTCTGGCGGGGTCGATTCGGCGACTTGCGCGGCCATCGCCGTCGATGCGCTGGGGGCCGACAGGGTCTGGGGGGTGATGATGCCCTCGCGCTTCACCAGCGAGCAGAGCCTCGACGACGCGGCCGCCTGCGCCCGCTCGCTGGGCATCCGCTATACGGAAATGCCGATCGGCGCGGCGATCGATGGATTCGACGCCATGCTCGGCGAGGCATTCGAGGGAACGCAGCGCGACCTGACCGAGGAGAACCTGCAGTCACGGGTACGCGGTGCGGCGCTGATGGCGCTGTCGAACAAGTTCGGCCCGATGCTGCTCGTCACTGCGAACAAGAGCGAGCTGAGTGTCGGTTATGCGGCGATCTACGGGGCCATGGCGGGCGGCTACGCCCCGCTCAGGGATGCCTACAAGAGCACGGTCTACGCGCTGGCGCGCTGGCGTAACGGGCAGGTCCCGCGCATCGGGCTCGGCCCGCGGGGGCCGCTGATTCCGGAAGGCGTGCTGACGCGCGATCCCACGGCCGAACTCTACGAAGGACAGCGCGATTGCGACAGCCTGCCGCCTTACGATGTGCTCGACCCGATCCTCGTCGGGCTGGTCGAGAACGACAAGAGCGTGGCGCAACTGGTCAACGAGGGCTTCGAGCATGGGGTTGTGCGCCACGTGGAGTTCCTGCTCCACCGGGCAGAATACAAGCGCCGCCAGTCACCGCCCGGCGTCAAGCTGACTGCGCGCAATTTCGGACGCGACCGGCGCTATCCGATCACGCACGCCTTCCGGAGCGCGTAGCGGGGCGCCCATGGTTCGGATGCTTGCTGGAGAGGCTCACGGTGATCGGTAACCGTGGGTTTCTTCAGTGAGGAATCATGTCATACGCACGACATGCCTTTGCGTTTTTCGATAGCCGGCCTTCCGCCGCTCGCCGCCTGGACTTCCGCTTTCATCGCCGCTCTGGTGGGCTTCGGCGGCACGGTTGCGCTCATCGTGCAGGCGATGCGCGGGCTGGGCGCGGACGCAGGGCAGGTCGGTTCGGCGGTGACGGCCTTGTGCCTGGGCATCGCCGTGTGCGGTGCGTTGCTTTCGCTGCATCTGCGTATACCGGTGGTGCTCGCCTGGTCGACGCCGGGCGCTGCATTGCTGGTGGCCAGCGCCGGAGCGGTCAGCTGGCCTGTCGCGATCGGTGCGTTTCTTGCGGCGGCCGCGATGATGTGCGTGCTGGCGGTAGTACCCGTGCTGGAGAGGGCCGCGCAGCGGATCCCCGCCTCGGTCGCCTCGGCGATGCTGGCGGGCGTGCTGTTGCCGTTCTGCCTGCAGCTGTTCCGGACCTTGGAAAGCGACGCCCTGCTGGTCTGCGTACTGCTGGTGGTTTTCGTCATCGCTCGCCAGCGGCTGCCGCTCTATGCCCTGTTGCTGGTGCTGGGCGCCGGTATCGCGGTCCTGCTGCTGCGCGGCGATCTCGCCGGTCATCACGGCGGGTCCTTGCTGGGGAGCCTGCGGCCGGTCGCTCCCCGGTTCGACTGGCGCGCGGTGACCTCCATCGGGGTGCCGCTGTTCCTGGTGACGCTGGTGTCGCAGAACCTGCCTGGCCTCGTGGTATTGCGTTCGGCCGGCTATGCGCCGGCGCCGCGCCCCCTGTTGCTGAGTACGGGGCTGGCGACGCTGCTGCTCGCGCCGTTCGGCGCGCATGGCGTGAACCTTGCGGCGATCACGGCCGCGATCTGTACGGGGTCAGACGCGCATCCCGATGCTGCAGGCCGCTGGGTGGTCGGCGTGATCTATGCCGGTTTCTATCTGCTTCTGGCGCTGTTCTCGACGCCGCTGGTGCTGTTCTTCCTCGCGATGCCCTCATTCGCGATCGCCGCGCTGACCGGGATTGCGCTGATCGCCCCGCTTTCGGGTGCGGTGGAGCAGATGCTGGTCGAGAAGTCCGAGCGCGATGCTGCGATCCTGACGTTCGCAGCCACCGCTTCGGGTGTCTCGCTGCTGGGCGTCGGCTCGGCGTTCTGGGGGCTGCTGGCGGGATTCGCGGCACTGGCGGCAAAATGGGCGTTTGCGCGCCGAAATTGACCTGACGGCCAGCGCCCCGTAATTGCGGGCGCCATGACCGTTACCCGCTTCGCTCCCTCGCCCACCGGGCACCTTCACGTCGGCAATATCCGCACGGCGCTGCACAACTTCCTGCTGGCCAAGCAGGCGGGCGGGCGCTTCCTGCTGCGCATCGACGATACCGACGCGGCGCGTTCGAAAGAGGAATATGTCGAGGCGATCCGTGCCGATCTGGCCTGGCTGGGCCTCCATCCCGAAGGTGAGGAGCGCCAGTCCGCGCGCTTTGTCGTCTACGAGGAAGCCTTCGCGAAGCTGGAAGCAGCGGGCCGCGTCTATCCGTGCTGGGAGACGCCGCAGGAACTGGATTTGCGCCGCAAGGTGCTGCTGGGGCGCGGTCTTCCGCCGATCTACGACCGCGCGGCGCTGAAGCTTTCGGCCGAGGAAAAGGCCGCGAAGATCGCGGCGGGCGACCTGCCGCACTGGCGCTTCCTGCTCGATCATGAAGAGCAGATCGCCTGGGACGACGGCGTGCGCGGGGCGCAGAAATTCGACGCCGCGCAGATGAGCGATCCCGTCGTGCGCCGCGCCGACGGTTCGTGGCTCTACATGTTGCCCTCAGTGATCGACGACATCGCCATGGGCGTGACCAGCATCCTGCGCGGCGAGGACCATGTGTCCAACACCGCGGCGCAGGTGCAGATGTTCACTGCGCTCGGCGCTCCGGTGCCTGCGTTCGCGCACGAGGCGCTGCTGGTGGGGACCGAGGGGAAGCTGTCGAAGCGTCTCGGCTCGCTGGGCGTCGCGCATCTGCGGGAAGTCGGGATCGAGCCGCAAGCGCTGGTGGCGCTGCTCGGACGGCTGGGGACGAGCGATCCGGTCGATCCGCTGCTGGGGCTGGAGGAGTTGGCGGGGGCCTTTGATCTTTCGCACTTCGGCCGCGCGCCTGCGCGGTTTGACGAGGCGGAACTGGAGCGCGTGAACGCCGCCGTGGTCCATGCGCTTAGCTTCGGTTCCGTGGCCGCGCGGTTGCCCCAAGGCATGGACGCGGCGGCTTGGGAAGCGATTCGTCCGAATCTCGCCAAAGTGGGTGAGGCGGCCGACTGGTGGGCCGTCGTGACCGGGCCGGTGGCTGCGGCGGAATTGTCCGATGAGGACCGTGCCTATTGCGCGCAGGCTGCTGATACGCTGGCCGGGCTGGAGTGGGGCGAGGGCATCTGGAAGGCGCTGACGGGGGCGCTCAAGGACGCCACCGGGCGCAAGGGAAAGGCGCTGTTTCTGCCTTTGCGTCAGGCGCTTACGGGCATGGAGCATGGGCCGGACATGGGCGCCCTGTTGCCGCTGATTGGGCGCGATGCGGCGTTGGAGCGGCTGCAGGCGGCCGCGTAAAACGCGGGGGCTTCGACAAGCTCAGCCTGGGCGGAATTCCAAATTGGTCTATCAACCTCGTTCAGGCTGAGCCTGTCGAAACCCCCCGTTGCACACGCAACATAAATTCCATTTACACCGCCCGCGCTTGCCGCTAGTGGCGCGATCATGTTCGTGAAGCCGATCATTATTACCACCCCGAAACCGACCGCGTCCGCGCGGTGGGCGTCGGTGTGCTGGTACTGAACGGCACAGAGCGACACTCACCCCGCACTTAACGGCACGCGGGGCTCTCCAAACGAAGATACCAGACCCTCGCGCTGCTCCACTACTAAGTAGGAGACGCATAGGTCATGGCAGCTAAGTTTACCCCCGGTCAGAAGCTCAACGTCGGCGTCGTCGGCGCGACCGGGCTCGTCGGTTCGATGATCCGCGAGATCCTCGCCGAGCGCAATTTCCCCGTCGCCCAGCTTCGCCTCTTCGCCTCGGCCCGTTCGGCGGGCAAGGCAATCGACGGCGTGGTCGTCGAGGATGCGGCGACTGCCGATTTCTCGGGGCTCGACGTCGTGCTGTTCTCGGCCGGTGGTTCGACCGCCAAAGAACTCGCGCCCAAGGCCGCTGCGGCGGGGGCGATCGTGATCGACAATTCCTCGGCCTTTCGTTCGGACCCGGAGGTGCCGCTGGTCGTCGCCGAAGTGAACCCGCATGCACTGGCGAATCTGCCCAAGGGCATCGTCGCCAACCCGAACTGCACCACCATGGCGGCAATGCCGGTGCTGCGTCCGCTGCATGACGAGGCGGGGCTCAAGCGCCTGATCGTCTCGACCTACCAGGCGGTGTCGGGCGGCGGTCTCGAAGGCATCGAGGTGCTGGCCAGCCAGATCGAGCACGTCGGCGACCGCACCCGCGAACTCGCCGCCGGCGATACCGCGCCGCTGCTGCCCGAGGCGAAGAAGTGGGCGGTGCCGATGGCGCACAACGTCGTCCCCCTGAACTACGTCTATGCCGAGGACGGCTACACCGAGGAAGAGATCAAGCTGCGCGACGAGAGCCGCAAGATCCTCGAAATCCCGGGCCTGCCGGTTTCGGGTACGTGCGTGCGCGTGCCGGTGTTCACCGGCCACTCGCTGTCGATCAATGCAGAGTTCGAGCGTCCGGTCAGCGCCGCGCGCGCGCTCGAACTGCTGGGCAGCGCGCCGGGCGTGGTGGTGACCGAAGTGCCCAACCCGCTGGAAGCCACCGGCAAGGACCCCGTGTTCGTCGGCCGTGTGCGCAAGGACCCAGGCGTGGAGAACGGCCTCGCGCTGTTCCTGTCGAACGACAACTTGCGCAAGGGCGCGGCGCTCAACGCGGTGCAGATCGCCGAAGCGCTGATCGGGTGAAGTGAAATCCTCCCCATCCCGCAGGGATGGGGAGGGGGACCGCCGCCGCAGGCGGTGGTGGAGGGGGAGAGTTCAGAAAACTCCCCCTCCGTCAGCCCTGACGGGCTGCCACCTCCCCATCGCTTCGCGACAGGGAGGATTGGTTAGTTTATTCCATGAACCAGCCGTGGCTTGCCACCAGCGACTGGCCGGTCAGCGCGTTGGTCGGGAAGCTCGCGAAGAACAGCGCGACTTCCGCAATATCCGCGACGGTGGTGAACTCGCTGTCCACGGTGCCGCCCAGCATCACCCGGCTGATGACTTCGTCCTCGGAAATACCCAGTTCCTTGGCCTGCTCCGGGATCTGCTTGTCCACCAGCGGGGTGCGTACGAAGCCGGGGCAGATCACGTTGGTGCGCACGCCCTTCTTGCCGCCTTCCTTGGCGATCACGCGGGAGAGGCCCAGCAGACCGTGCTTGGCGGTGACATAGGCGCTCTTGAGCGGGCTCGCTTCCTTGGAGTGCACCGAACCCATGAAGATCACCGAGCCCGACCCAGCTGCGTACATGTGCGGCAGCACCGCCTTCGAGGTCAGGAAGGCGCCGTCGAGGTGGATCGCCAGCATCTTCTTCCAGTCGGAATAGGCGTAGTTCTCGACCGGGTTGACGATCTGGATGCCCGCGTTGGAGACCAGCACGTCCACCGTGCCCCAGGCGGCGATGACTTTGGCGACGCCGTCGTTCACCTGCTCCTCGCTGGTGACGTCCATCGCCACGGCCATGGCCTGCCCGCCGCTGGCGACGATATCGTCGGCGGCCTTCTGCGCGGCTTCGAGGTTGAGGTCGGCGATCACCACCTTGCCGCCTTCACCGGCGTAGATGTCGGCGATGGCCTTGCCGATGCCGCTGGCGGCGCCGGTGACGATGCAGACCTTGTCCTTGAGCTTCATGCTGCTGCTCCATTTGAAGAATTCGAGGCGAGGGGATGTTTCAGGCGGCCGCCCGCGCGGTCTCCGGCAAGGTCGAAAGTCACGATTTCATCGGGGTCGATGTCGCGGTTCACCCAGTCCGGATGGCGCAGCGAATGCTCGGCGTCGATATGGCCGCAATGCCAGTGCTCGTCGATGGTCAGGCGCGAGAATTCGTAGTCCTTGGAGTTCGTCTCGTAACCGTGCGCGCGGTTGATGAGGTGCATCACCGCGACCGCGCCTGCCGGGCGGCAGTCGAGCAGGCGGGCGAGATCGGGGTCGTCCTGGAATTCCTCGGGCAGTCTGCGGGCGAGGCGCTTGGCGGCGGCGCGCAGTTTCTGGAGGGCTTTCGAGGTGTCGGTATTGAGCCGGGTGCGGCTGGAAAAGCGGATGTCCTTCTCACGCTGGGCAATGTCGGCCATCGAGGTCGGGATGATCCCGCGCGAGGAGAACAGGTCCACCTGGTAGACATTCATCTCCTGCATCGAGCGGTTGTCGAGCACGTATTGCAGCGGCGTGTTGGAGACGAGGCCACCGTCCCAGTACCATTCGCCGTCGATTTCCACCGGCGGGAAGCCGGGGGGCAGGGCGCCGCTGGCCATGATGTGCTCGGGGCCGATGGTGCGCTCGGTATTGTCGAAGTAGGCGAAGTTGCCCTTGAGCATGTTGACGGCACCGACGCTGAAGCGGGTTTCCGCACTGTTGAGGCGTTCGAAATCGACGAGGTCGAGGAGCGTCTGGCGCAGCGGCGCGGTGTCGTAATAGCTCAGGCGCGAGAGATGGTTCGGCCACTCGGGCAAAGGCATCGGCCAGCGCGGGGTGAAGAAGCCGGGCAGGCCCATGGTGGCGGCATATTGCGCCGAAGCCTCGTTGAAGGCGCGGCGGGCGAAGCCGATCGGTTCGTCGAGGCGGTACTGCAGTTCGCGCGAGATGCCGTGCCAGAATTTTTTGAGTGCGGGGATGCGGTCCTGAGGGGCGTTTCCGGCGATCAGGGCGGCGTTGATCGCGCCGATGGATATGCCCGCGACCCAGTCGGGAGCGATGTCTCGTGTCGCCAGCGCTTCGTAGACGCCGGCCTGATAGGCGCCGAGGGCTCCGCCGCCCTGCAGCACGAGTACGGATTGAGGATCGGGGTCAGGTGCGTTCACGGCGCCGTCCTGTTTGAGAGGAACCTGTTGCGGTGCAACATGTGGGGCAGTGCGCGGTTCCTTTCAATGTGCATTTGCGAGAGGTTGCGAAAGCGCCCACTCCGCTGCGACTAGGGCCTGTGGCCCAAGTCTCGCTCCCCTCCCGCAAGCGGGAGGGGCAGTACGCCGTGTTTCCCCCCTCCCGCTTGCGGGAGGGGCTGGGGGTGGGCTTTTCTTCTCACGCCACCGCTTCCTCCAGGCTTGGCTCGCTGGTGGCCTCCAGCAGACGCCGCTCGATCGCCTTGATGCGCGGGGCGGCGGTGATCTTCTCGCCCAGCAGGTCCGTCACGTAGAAGGTGTCCGCCGCCCGTTCGCCATACGTCGCGATATGGGCCGAGTGGACCATCAGTTTGGATTCGAACAGCGCATGCGCCAGCCGGTTGAGCAGCGCCGGGCGGTCGCGCGCGTTGATCTCGACCACGGTGAAGCGGTTCGACGCCTTGTTGTCGAACAGGACGCGCGGGCGCACGTCGAAGGCGTCGGCGCGCGGGCGCGCGTCGGGCTTGGCGACCAGCTGCGGCAGAATCTTGATGCGGTTGGCGAGCGCGTTCTCGATGGTGAGTTCGAGGCGGCGTAGCTGCCCGTACTCCATGAACGGGCGGCCGAGCGGGTCCTGCACGAGGAAGTTGTCGACCGCGCGGCCGGTGCGGGTGGTGTGGATGCGCGCGTCGATGATGTTGCCGCCCGCCAGATGGATGCCCCCGGCGATGCGGTAGAACAGGCCGGGGTGGTCCGAGGCGATCACCGTCACCAGCGTCGCCCCGCGGGCCGGGTAGTATTCGGTCGAGATCGATAGCGGTTCGTCGTCCGAAGCATCGAGCTGGATGAGGTTGCGGGCGATGACGTCTTCGGGTTCGGCGATCCAGTAGGCGTCGCCGAGGATCGCGCCGACCTTCTCGACCAGCGCGGCATAGGCGCCGCCCATCGCCTCGACCTGCGCCTTCTTGGCCTCGACCCGCTTAGGACGGCCGAATTCGGCATGGCCCAGACGCAGGCGTTCCTCGGCTGCGCCGTAGAGCGTGGCGATCAGCTGGCGTTTCCACGAATTCCAGGTGCCCGGCCCGACCGCGCGGATGTCGACGATGGTAAGCACCGTCAGCTGGCGCAGGCGATCGACCGACTGCACGACCTCGACGAAGTCGGCGATGGTCTTGCCGTCCGACAGATCGCGCTTCATCGCGGTGGCGGAGAGCAGCAGGTGATGGCGCACCAGCCAGGAGACCAGTTCGGTCTCCTCCTCGTCCAGCCCGAAGCGCGGACACAGCTTCAGCGCGATCTCTGCGCCCAGCACCGAGTGGTCGCCCTTGCGGCCCTTGGCGATGTCATGGAGCAGCACCGAGACGTAGAGCGCCCGGCGCGAGCGGACCTTGTGGATCACTTCATGCGCGAGGGGGTGGTCGTCCTTCAGCTCGCCCTTCTCGATGCGCGAGACGAGGCCGATGGCGCGGATGGTGTGCTCGTCCACCGTGTAGTGGTGGTACATGTCGAACTGCATCTGCGCGTTGACGCGGCCGAATTCGGTGACGAAGCGGCCGAACACCCCCGCCTCGTTGAAGCTGCGCAGCGCGACTTCGGGGTTCCGGCGGCTGGTGAGCAGTTCCATGAACAGCTCATTGGCGCGCTTGTCGCTCCGCACCTCGTCCTTGATCAGCGCGGCATCGCGGGAGATCAGGCGCAGTGTTTCGGGGTGGATTTCCAGGCCCTCGCGCTCGGCGAGGACGAAGATCTCGATCATCCGGACGGGATCGCTCTCGAACCAGTCGTCCGAGGGCGCGCGCAGACGGCCGCCGAACACCTTGTAGCCCTTGAGCAGCCGTTCGCGGGCGCGGAAACCCGCCAGCAGCCCGCGCGGCTGGCGCTTGGCGAACTGCTCGTCGAGCTGCGCGAGGAACACGCCGGTCAGGCTGCCGACCACCTTGGCCTGCAGGAAGAACATCTGCATGAAGCGCTCCACCGCGCTCTTGCCGGGGCGGTCGGAGAAGTTCATCCGCGCCGCCACCTCGCGCTGGAGGTCGAAGGTCAGGCGGTCCTCGGCGCGGCGGGTGATGGTGTGAAGGTGGCAGCGCACCGCCCAGAAGAAGTTCTCGGCGCGGCGGAAACTGCGGTATTCCTTGGCTGTCAGCAGCCCCACGTCGACCAGTTCGGCGGGCGAGCGGACCTTGTGGATGTACTTGCCGATCCAGTAGAGCGCGTGAAGGTCGCGCAAGGAGCCCTTGCCCTCCTTGACGTTGGGCTCGACGACGTAGCGACTGTCGCCCATGCGCTTGTGGCGTTCCTCGCGCTCGGCCAGCTTCTCGACCACGAACTGGCGCTCTGTGCCCGAGACGACGTCCTTGAAGAAGCGGGCGCGGGCCTCCTCGTAGAGGTCCTGGTCGCCCCAGACGTAGCGGCCCTCCAGCATCGCGGTGCGGATCGTCAGGTCCGACTTCGACATGCGCACCATGTCGTCGAGCGAGCGGCTCGAATGGCCGATCTTCAGCGACAGGTCCCATAAGAAGTATAGCATCGCCTCGATCACCTGCTCGCACCACGGCGTCTGCTTGATCGGGGTGAGGAACGCGATGTCCACGTCGGAATGCGGCGCCATCTCGCCCCGGCCATAGCCGCCGACCGCCATGATCGTCAGCCGCTCGCCCTTGGAGCGGTTTCCGGCTGGGTAGACGTTGGTGACGATGTGATCGTGGATGACGCGGATCAGCTGGTCGGTGAGGAATGCCTGCGCCTCGGCGACCTCGTGCCCGGCCGAGGGCTTGGCGTCGAGGCGGCGGGCGATTTCCTCGCGCCCGTCGGCAAGGGCAGTGCGCAGCGTTTCGACGATGTAGCGCCGTCCCTTGGCGGCGCCATAGGCTTCCACCAGCTTCTCGATCGTCTGCACAAGTTCGCGCCGGTCGATCACGGAACGCGGGGAGGGGATTCGGATCACGCTGCTCATGTGTCCTGACTTAGAGACTGCCTTGGAATTGGGGAAGTATTCGTCGCCCCGGACTTTTGTGCCGGATGGGGCTTCGACAGGCTCAGCCTGAGCGGATTGGAGAGGTTTACCCCAAACGCCGCTCACCCTGAGCTTGTCGAAGGGTCACAGCACAGCCTGTCGAAGCCCCATCCGCATACGGACCATACCGCGCGAAAGTGAAAAGCCCGCTACCATCGCGCATCGCCCTATGCCAGAAGGCCGCGAAATGAAGCATACGAGGTCCGCCACTTGTCCCTGACACTGCTTGCCGCCGCCGCCCAGGCGCCAGAGCCCATCTACTGGGTCAATCTCGGCCTCAAGAACTACCTGTTCCGCATTGGCAGTTTCGAGCTGCGCTGGTACTCGCTGGCCTATCTGGCGGGGATCGTGCTGGGTTACTGGCACCTCAGCCGCATGATCCGCGAGCCCGGCGCCCCGCTGGCGCAGCGCCATGCCGACGATCTGTTCTTCTACTGCACCGTCGGCATCATCCTTGGCGGACGGCTCGGCTATGCGACCTTCTACACCGGCGGCGGCTCCGATATCCCGAGCCTGTGGCTGCACCCGGCCGAACTGGTGAAGCTGTGGCACGGCGGCATGAGCTTCCATGGGGGCCTCATCGGCGTGATGCTGGCGATGGCCTGGGTTTCCTGGCGCAACCAGTTGAGCCTGATCCGAGTGGCGGACTTCGTGTCGGTCTGCGTGCCCTTCGGCATGCTGTTCGGCCGCCTCGCCAACTTCGTGAACGGCGAACTGTGGGGCCGCGTCGTCTCCGGGCCGCTGCCTTGGGCGATGGTCTTCCCCGACGCCGGACCGCTGCCGCGCCACCCCAGCCAGCTTTACGAAGCCGGGCTCGAGGGCCTGCTGATGATCATCGTCATGCTCACGCTCTATTGGAAGACGCGCGCGCGCTTCCGGCCCGGCCTGCTGGTCGGCGTCTTCACCACCGGCATCGCCTCGGCACGCTTCATCGTCGAGTTCTTCCGCGAACCCGACGCCCAGCTGCAGCGCTTCGCGCAAGTCACCGGCCTGTCGATGGGCCAGTGGCTGACGATCCCGCTGATCCTGCTCGGCCTGTTCCTGATCGCTCGCGCGCTGGCCAAGCCCGAACTGTCCACCCGGCGTCCTATCGAGATAACCTGATGAGCGACGAAGCCGGGGGCGAAGACTCTCTGGCAGCCGTCTTCCGGCGGCTGATCGCCAATTACGGGCCGATTTCGCTCCAGCAGTATATGGGCGAATCGAACGCCCGCTATTACTCCGGCAAGGACCCGCTCGGCGGCGCGGGCGATTTCGTCACCGCGCCCGAAATCAGCCAGATGTTCGGCGAACTGATCGGCCTGTGGCTGACCGATATCTGGATGCGCGCGGGCGCTCCGGCGACGGTGCACTACGTCGAGCTGGGCCCCGGTCGTGGCACTCTCGCGCGCGATGCGCTGCGGGTTATGCGCAAGCAGGGACTGAGCCCCGAGGTCCATCTCGTCGAAGGCTCCGAGGCCCTGCGCGCCGAGCAGCGCAAGGCAGTGCCTGATGCGCAGTGGCACGCCGACATGGACAGCCTGCCCACTGACGGCCCGCTGCTGCTGGTCGGCAACGAGTTCCTCGACGCGCTTCCCGTGCGCCAGATGGTGAAGACCGAAGCAGGCTGGCGCGAGCGCATGGTCGGCCTCGAAGGCCACCGCTTCGTGCCGGTCGCCGGCGATCGTCCGATGGACGCCGCCGTGCCCGAGGCATGGCTCGAAGCGCCCGAGCAGACCGTGATCGAGACTTGCCCCGGCGCGGCCGCCGTGGTCGACGAGATCGCCCGTCGCCTTCAGGGGCAGGGCGGGGCGGCGCTGCTGATCGACTACGGCTACGCCGAAAAGCGTACCGGCTCGACTCTGCAGGCGATCCGCGCGCATACCAAGGTCGATCCCTTCGCCCATCCCGGTGAGGCCGATCTCACCTGCCTCGTCGATTTCGCGACGATGGCCGAAGTCGCCGTCGCGGGCGGTGCGCGCCATCTCGGCACAGTGACGCAAGGGGCATTCCTGCGCGCGCTCGGCATCGAAACGCGCGCCGCGCAACTTTGCGCTGTTGCACCGCAACAATCTTCTGCCATAAACTCCGACAAGGATCGGCTGATCGACGAGGGGCAGATGGGGCAATTGTTCAAGGTCATGGGGCTGGCCGCGCAGAGTTGGCCAAACGGCGCAGGCTTCTGATGGCCAGCGTTGCCAAGTCCATCGCCCCCGATCGGCTTGAGAAGCTGCTCGGGGCACTGGCGCTCGTCATGTTGGGGTTTGTCGCCGTCGCGGTGCTCAAGGGCATGGCGGAGTGGGCGAACATCCCCGGCGTCATCTGGCTGCACTTGTTCACGATCGTCTTGGCGCTGGCGCTGACGCCGGTGCTGCTGTGGAAGCGGCGGGGCACGCCCGGCCACCGTGCGCTCGGCTATGCCTGGGCGGCGGCGATGTTCCTCACCGCCGTCGACAGCCTGTTGGTGACGACCAAGCCTGGCCATTTCAGCCTGATCCATATCCTCTCGGTCTTCACCATCGTCATGGTGCCGGTTCTGGTGCTCGCCGCCCGCAAGGGCAACGTGACGCGCCATCGCCGCACCGTGCGCGGGCTGATCATCGGCGCGCTGCTGATCGCGGGCTTCTTCACGTTCCCGTTCGACCGGCTGCTGGGGCACTGGTTGTTCAGCTGAATGCGGCGAAGCCGTTCGTCGATGGGCCAATGTCGCTTGTCGATTGCAAACCGGCCGCTCACGGATAGTCTGGCATTGCCAAGCGGTTGCGCCCTCGGCTTCTCCTGCCGGGGCGTATCAACAGGGACACATCCGGGAGCACCATCGCCATGAGACTCGGCACCGTTCGTCGCGCCGTTCTGCTAGCCGCCGCCTCGCTGGCGGCCGTTTCCGCCCCGCCCGTGCTGGCGGCTCCCAAGGTTGCCGCCGCTCCGGCGCCTGCGCAGGGGCAAGTCCCGGTCGAGTATCACAAGCTCGCCAATGGCCTGAAGGTGGTGATCTCGCCCGACCATTCGGTGCCCACCGCCACCGTCGGCGTATACTACGGCATCGGCTTTCGCATCGAGCCCAAGGACCGCACCGGCTTCGCGCACCTGTTCGAGCACATGATGTTCCAGGGCTCGAAGAACCTCGGCAAGGCGGAATTCATCGGCCTCGTCAACGCCAACGGCGGCGTGCTCAACGGCTCCACCCGGTTCGATTTCACGAACTATTACGAGGCGATCCCCAGCAACACGACCGAGACCTTCCTGTGGGCCGAGGCGGACCGCATGAAGGGCCTCGACATCACGCAGGACAACCTGACCAACCAGCAGGGCGTGGTGAAGAACGAGGTCAAGGTCAACGTCATCAACCAGCCCTATGGCGGCTTCCCGTGGCTGGACCTGCCGCAGCTGGCCAACACCAACTGGTACAACGCGCATAATTTCTACGGCGATCTCAAGGAGATCGACGCGGCGACGCTGACCGACGTGCAAGCGTTCTTCAAGGACTACTACGCGCCCAACAATGCCGTGCTGGTCGTCGCGGGCGACGTCGATCCGAAGCAGGTCATGGCCTGGACCGAGAAGTATTTCGGGCCGATCCCGGCCTCGGGCGCACTCAAGTTCCCCGACATTTCCGAGCCGCGCCAGACGGCGGAGAAGCGCTCCGAAAAGACCGATCCGCTGGCGCCGCAGCCAGCGCTGGCGTGGGCCTATCACGTGCCGCCGAAGAACACGCCGGAATGGGCGGCGATGCGGCTGATCGACCTGATGCTGATCCAAGGCGCGGACAGCCGGCTGACGCGGGTGCTGGTCAACCAGAAGGGCTATTCGGGCAACGTCTCGGGCGGGATCAACTGGCCGCTCGGCAGCGCCTACGACTATAATGGCCCGATGCTGTGGTCGGCATTCCTGATCCACGGGCCGGAAGTGACCGACGACGCCATCCTCGCCGACATCGACGCGGTGGTGAAGGACCTGCAGGACACCCTCGTCACTCCGGCCGAGCTTGCCCGTGCCAAGACCAAGGCGCGATCCGAAATCTACGATACCGTGGGCGATGGCTACCGCTTCGGGCTGGTCAACCTGCTCGCCAGCTTCGCGCTGTTCGACGACGATCCGGGGCGGATCAACCGGATGGAGGCGGAGATCGAGAAGGTCACGCCCGAACTGATCCGCAAGACCGCGCATGAATACCTGCGTTCGACCAACCGTACCGTGATCAGCCTGAAGCCCGGCGCCGTCGCCGCGGCTCCGGCGGCTGCGAAGTGAGGGAGGGCATCATGATCCGGAACCTTCTCCTCTGCACCGCCGCGCTGGCGCTGACCGCCGCTCCTGCTTTGGCAAAGGAAGCGCCGCCCGCCCCGGCCGCGGCCAAACCCTTCGCGCTGCCGCCGCTGACCGAGTTCACGCTTGCCAACGGCATGAAGGTGACCATGGCGCAGCACGGCAACGTGCCCAAGGTCACGATCGTCGCCAGCGTACGCACCGGCAATATCGATGACGGCCAGAACGTCTGGCTCGCTGATCTCACTGGCGCCTTGATGCAGAAGGGCGCAGGCGGCCGCGACGCCTCGCAGTTGGCCGAGGCCGCCGCGGGGATGGGCGGTTCGCTGGCGCTTTCGACCGGCCTCGATTCCAGTTCGGCGATGATAGACGTGCTGGGGGAATCGACGTCTGATGCCGTCGCCCTCGTCGCCGACCTGCTCCAGCGCCCCGACTTCAAGGCCGAGGAACTGGAGAAGGTGCGCGCCGACATGCTGCGCAACCTGATGGTGGCCAAGTCCACCCCCGGCTCCATCGCGTCCGAGGCGTTTTCGGCGGCGCTTTACCCTGAGCATCCCTATGGCCGCACGTTCCCGACGCCGCAGCAGCTTTCGGGCTATACGCTGGAGCAGATCAAGGCGTTCCATTCCGCCAACTTCGGCGCCGCGCGTACGCACCTCTATATCGTCGGCCGCTTCGATCCGGCGATGGTGCGCGCGGCGGTCGAGAAAGCGTTCGGCGGCTGGACGGCAGGCGCTGCGCCCACCGCATTGCCCGTGCCCGCCGAGCCCGCGCCCAAGGTCGTGCTGATCGACCGGCCGGGCGCGCCGCAGTCGACCGTGTGGATCGGCAAGCGCGTGGCCAAGCCCGGCTATGACATGGATTTCCGCGCCACCAACACGCTGCTGGGCGGCTATTTCTCCTCGCGCATCACCCGCAACATCCGCGAGGACAAGGGCTACACCTACTCGCCCAGCGCGTCGCTCTCGCAGCGGGTGCAGGGGGCGTTCTGGGTGGAGGACGCAGATATCACAGCCGAATCGACCGGGCCTGCGATCACCGAGATCTACAAGGAGATCCGGCGCATGCAGGACACTCTCCCCACCGATGCCGAAGTGCAGAGCATCCGCAATTACATGAACGGTACGTTCGTGCTGGGCCTGTCCTCGCGCGATGGGCTGGCGGGATCGCTGGCCAACCTCGACGTGCAAGGACTGGGGGTGGACTACCTCAACGGCTACGTCGGCCGGGCGAGCGCGCTCAAGGCGGCCGATTTCCAGACCGCCGCGAAGCGCGAACTGCCGGTGGACAAGCTGAGCGTTGTGATCGTCGGACCGCTGGAGAGCGTGCGTGCGCAGCTTGAGAAAGTGCCGGAGATCGCGGCGAAGCTGCCGAAGAAGTAAGCGTCATGGCACACCGTCGTCCCGGACTTGATCCGGGACCGGTGGCTGTCTTTAGGTAGGCGCTGCCGTGCCGGGCGCCCTGAAGCTATGTGGGCTGGTCACGGCCAGCGGTCCCGGATCAAGTCCGGGACGACGTCATCTTGCCTTTTCCGCCAGCAGCGCGGGCGTGAGCACCTGAGGCAGCGTTTCGGCGCGTCCGTCGCGGCCGTACCAGACGTATAGGGGAACCCCCGCCGCGCCCTGTTCGGTGAGGTAGCGGGTGATCGCGGGATCGCGCCGGGTCCAGTCGCCGCGCAGCACCACGACTCCGGCCTTTTCGAAGGCAACGCGGGTGTCCTCGCGCTCGATCGCGGCGGCTTCGTTGACCTTGCAGGTGAGGCACCAGTCAGCGGTCATCCATACGAAGACCGGTTTGCCGCTGGCGCGTGCCGCTGCCAGTGCCTCGGGCGAGAAGGGTCTGGCCTTGATGATCGAGGTTTCCTCCTGCGCCTGTGGGCGCGGCTCGGGCATCGTCAGCACGCCGACCGCCAGTACTGCCAGCGTCGCGAAAGCGGGCATGAGCGCGCGTTTCCCAGAGCGTTGCGCGCGTCCAACGAGGCCGAGCAGGGCGAGCACCAGCGCGGCCAGCGCGGCGACGTAGGCGAGCGAGGCCGAGCCGCCGAGGCGCCAGATCAGCCACGCCAGCGCCAGCGCGGTCAAACCCATCGGCACTGCCATGACCCGCCGGAACGTCACCATCCACTTCCCCGGCCGGGGCAGGCGCGCGCGCAGGGCGGGCACGAAGGCGACGGCGAGGAACGGCAATGCGATGCCGAGACCGAGCGTCGCGAACAGCGCCATTGCGGGCACGACCGGCAGCAGCAGCGCCGCGCCCATCGCGCTCGCCATGAACGGGCCGGTGCAGGGCGTGGCGACGAATGCGGCGAGCAGGCCGGTCGCGAAGGCTCCCTGCGGAGAGCCTGCCGAGGCGAAGCCGGGGACAGAAAATTCGAACAGACCCAGCAGGTTGGCGGTGATGGCGACCGCCAGCGCGAAGAGCGCGACGACGACGACCGGCTCCTGCAACTGGAAGGCCCAGCCGACTTGCTCGCCGCCAGCCCGCAGCGCCAGCAGCGCCGCGCCGAGGCCGAGGCAGGCGAGGATCACGCCCGCCGCATAAGCCAGTCCCTCGATCCGCGCATGGGCTTCGCTCTCGCCAGCGCGGGCGAGGCTGAGGGCTTTGAGCGAAAGGATCGGGAAGACGCAGGGCATCACGTTGAGCAGCAGTCCGCCCGCCAGAGCCGCCAGCAGCAGCCAGGGCAGGGCGGGGAGCTTGGGCGCTTCGCTTCCCGCCAGCATGGTGCCGCCGCTCGGCACCGGGCCGGGTCTGGCGGTGAGGGTGATGCCGTTGCCTGCGGCGTCGAGACGCAGGACGGCGTCGATTCCTGCGGCATTCTGCGGGGCGAAGCGGGCGCGGGGGATCGTTACCAGCAGCATGTCGCCCTTGCGTGCGAAGGCTTGCGGAGCAGCATAGTCGATCAGTTTGTCCTGGCCGACGAAGAGGTGCGGGGCCTCCAGCGGCACCGACGCCGGGAGCGGGATGGCAAGGCGCAACGTCTTGTCATTCAACGCAAAAGCGGCCGGCGTATCGAGCGGCGCGGGCAGGCGCTGGGTCCACGTGTCGAAGCGCGGATCATGCGGCGCACCGGCCGCGATCTCGGCCGCGAGTTCGGCGCGTTCGGGGACGCAGATCTGTTCAGTGCAGGCCAGCCACTGGGCCTTCACGTGCACGGGAATCCGCCCTTTTCCGGCAGGAACCGTGACTGGGACCAGCACCGCGTACTCGCTTTCGTAGACGTGGTTCATCAGGCCCTGAACCACCAGCGTCTGCGGCACCGGATAGCGCGGCTGCCCCGTCTTCACGCCCTCGGGCACGTCCCACGACAGCTGCATCCCTAGGCCTGCATCGCCCGGATTGAGCCAGTATCCGTGCCACCCCGCCTCGGGCGTCATGCGGATGGCGAGGGTGGCTTTCCCGTCTTTCACCGGCCCGGCGAGCAGCTCCGCCGCGATATGCGTAGGGGCATGGGGGGGCGCCGCGCGGGCGGGCACCGAAACGGCACCCAACAGGACCATAAAGGCACCCAGCAGCACCATGAGGTGACACAGAACTGTCACAGGCAGTCGGTAGCGGCGCTTTTGCATGGTGCTCCGTGAGGTTAGGCGAGTCTTGCGCCTGATCGACGATCGCGTCATCGCTGCATCTGCATCCAACGCTCGGACATTTCAAGGAACCTCCCCCGATGCGCCTCCCGCTCTCCTCGCTCGTTGTCGCTCTTGCGCTCGGCGCTTCCGCTCCCGTCTTCGCGCAGGAGGCCGCTCCGGCCCCGGCGGCACAGGCCGCTCCGCAGACCCCGCCCAGGCTGATTGTCGCGATCTCGGTCGACCAGTTCTCGGCCGACTTGTTCCAGCAGTATCGCGAGCGCTATTCGCAGGGCCTTAACCGCCTGCTGCAGGGCGCGGTGTTCCCCTCGGGCTTCCAATCGCATGCCGCGACCGAGACCTGCCCCGGCCACTCAACGTTGCTGACCGGTGTGCACCCCAACCGCACCGGCATCGTCGCCAACGACTGGTACGTTCCGGGCATCGCCCGCGCCGACAAGAAGGTCTATTGTTCCGAGGACGAGACCGACCCGAAGAGCAGCTCGGAAGATTCGGTCATCAAGCCGGACCACCTGATGGTGCCGACGCTGGGCGATCTGCTCAAGGCGAAGAACCCCAGGTCCCTCAACGCCGCCGTCTCGTTCAAGGACCGCGCGGTGGTGATGATGGGCGGCCACACCACCGATGCCGCCTACTGGATCAAGGGCAAGGGCTTCGTCACCTACGAGGATCGCAAGGTCTCCCCCGCCGTTGTCGCGGAAAACCAGGCGATCGCCGCCGCGGTCAATGCGGGCGCGCCCGAACTGCCGGTGCCGGGCTGGTGCGGCGGCGTCGACCATGCGATCCAGATGGGCGGCTTCACCATCGGCACGTATCGCTTCCCGCTGAAGGCCGGCGATTTCAAGGGCTTCTTCAACAGCCCGCGCACTGACGAGATGACCACCGACATGGCCATCCGCCTGCTCGACGAGATGCCGCTGGGCAAGGACGATGTGCCCGACGTGCTCTCGGTCAGCTATTCGGCCACCGACAAGGTCGGCCACGCCTACGGCAACGAGGGCGTCGAGATGTGCATCCAGATGAACGTTCTGGACCAGACCATCGGCAAGCTGCTGGGGGCGCTGGATGCGCGCGGGATCGACTATGCGGTCGTGCTCAGCGCTGACCATGGCGGCGCCGACGCGCCCGAGCGCATGAAGCTGCAGGGCGTGCCCGAGGCCAGCCGCCTCGACCCCTCGCTGACCGATGACGCGCTCTCCGCCTCGGTAGGCAAGGCGACCGGGATCACCGTGAAGGAAGGCCCGCTGCTCTACGGTGCGGGCGCTTCGGGCGACATCTGGCTGAACGCCGGGCTCACCGCAAAGCAGCGGCAGAAGGTCATCGCCGAACTGGTGTCGCAGCTGAAGGCCAACCCGCAGATCTCGGGCGTCTATACCGCCGAGGAACTGAAGAAGGTCAAGGTGCCCGCCGGTCACCCGCAGGACTGGACCGAGATCGAGCGCGTCGCCGCCTCGTTCTACCCCGGCCGCTCGGGCGAAGTGCTGATGATGACGAAGCGCGCCGTCGTGCCGGGCACCAAGCCCGTCCCCGGCTACACCGCCACCCACGGCAGCCCGTGGGACTACGACCGCCGCGTGCCGATGCTGTTCTGGCGGGGGGGGATGCCCTCCATGGAGCAGGCGCAGCCGGTCGAGACGGTGGACATCGCCCCGACCCTCGCCGCGCTGGTGGGCCTGAGCGAACCGGCGGGTACATGGGATGGAAGGTGCCTCGACATCTACGCCGGGGAGGCCGATAGCTGCTCGCGATGAGCGACTCGAATACGACTGGCACGGCGCCCGAAAGGCGCGATCTTATCATCCTGGGCGGCGGTCTCGTCGGCATGACGCTGGCGCTTGCCGCCGCCCGGGCGGGCATCACCGCCCACGTGGTCGACCGCGCCGATCCGGCCGATCTGGTGGCCGAGGGCGCGGACGGCCGCGCCTCGGCGATCTCGACCGCGAGCTGGAACCTGTTCACCAACATCGGCCTCGCGCCGGCGCTGGAGAAGCTGGGTTGCCCGATCGCCTCGATCGCGGTGACCGATGGCATGAAGCCCGGCCGCATCGACTTCACGCCCAAGGCCGAGGAAGGCACTTTGGGCCGCATGTTCGCCAACCGCGACTTGCGCATCGCGCTGTTCGATGCGGCGCGGCAGGAACCGAACATCGCCTGGCACGTGCGCACCGAAGCCGTGCGCAAGGATCGCGGCGCTCACGGCGTCGAGGTGGAACTCTCTGACGGCCAGGTTATCCGGGGCTCGCTGCTGATCGCGGCGGAAGGGCGCCAGTCGCCGACGCGCGACGAGGCTGGTTTCGCGCTGGCGAAGTGGGAATACCACCACCGCGCCTTCGTCACCGGGCTGTTCCACGAAAAGCCGCATGACGGCACCGCCTGGGAAATCTTCTACCCGGCCGGGCCGTTCGCGCTGCTGCCGCTGCTCGACGATGCACAGGGCCGCCACCGCAGCGCGCTGGTCTGGACCGTCGCGGAAAAGGATGCGGCGGGCGTCAGCGCCATGCCGGATGCGATGTTCGTGAACGAAGTGTTCGAGCGCATGCACGGCGTGTTCGGCAAGATCGAGCTGTCGGCCCCGCGCATGAGCTATCCCTTGCGCTTCCACCACGCCGGGCGCGTGGTCGAGGAGCGCCTCGCGGTGATCGGCGATGCTGCTCACGGCATGCACCCGATCGCCGGGCAGGGCCTGAACCTGGGCCTGCGCGATGTCGGCGCGCTGGTGGAAGTGCTGACAGACGGCATGCGCCTCGGCCTCGAACCCGGCGACGCGCAGATGCTGGCGCGCTATGAGAAGTGGCGCAGCCTCGACAGCCTGATGGTCATGGCCGCGACCGACGGGCTGACCCGCCTGTTCGGCATTCCCGGCCGCACGGCCAGCGCCGTGCGCCGCCTCGGAATGGGCGCGGTGCAGCGCACGCCGCTGCTCAAGCGCTTCTTCATGGACGAGGCGCGGGGCATGTCGGGCAAGCTGCCGGAGCTGCTGCAGGCGTAAGCGCGGCGATGCGCCAAGTGCTGCCGCTCCCTTCATCATCCCCTTGAACCCCTTTCCGTCATTCCCGCCTTCGCGGGAATGACCAAGGTGTGGCGCAGCTCATTTGCGCTCGCACTTCTGCTTTCGCGCGCGGGCGGCGGGTGCGGTGACTTGTTCTCTTAGTCTATTCGGTCTAGTTGATAATCATTCGCAACTGGGAGTGATCATGACGAAACCGGCGGTCTATCAGGTCAGCGACTGGAGCGGCAGCAGCGGTGATCGCTGGGCAAGCAACCAGCGCCGCCTCGATGCGATGCTCGAGGTTTTCGGGGAGGCGGCAATCGCGGCAGCCGATCCTCGGGCTGGCGAGCATGTGCTCGACATCGGGTGCGGAGCGGGGGCGTCCAGCTTCGTGCTGGCCGACCGCGTTGGGCCCGAGGGCCAGGTGCTGGGCCTCGACATATCGCCGCAACTGATCGAGCGCGCGCGTGAACTGGGTGAAGGCGCGGTGGACTTCGCGCTGGACGACGCGGCCACGGCGGAGCTTGCCGTGCAGGCCTACCACCTGCTGTTTTCGCGCTTCGGAGTGATGTTCTTCGCCGATCCCGCCGCCGCCTTCACGCATATGCGAGCGGCCTTGAAAACCGGCGGAAGGCTGGCTTTCGTGTGTTGGCGCGGCGCGGCCGAGAACGACTGGGTGCGGCTGCCGATGGGCGCCATCCGGGACATTCTGCCGCCGCCGCCCGCGCCCGACCCGGAAGCGCCCGGTCCGTTCTCCTTCGGCGATGCGGCAAGGGTGGAGCGTCTGCTGGTCGAGGCAGGCTTCACCGGCATTGCGATAGCCCCCTTCGACGCCGAAATCCCCTTCGGCGAAGGTCCCTCTCGCGAGGCTGCGATCGACGATGCGGTGCAGATGGCCTTCGAGGTCGGCCCGCTTTCGCGCGCGCTGGCCGATCAGGACGAAACCGTGCGCGCCCGCTGCGCATCCGCCGTCCACGCCGCCTTCGCCGCGCGCCCCGGCGAGCGCTCGGTCATGATCGACGGCGCGGCATGGATCGTCACCGCGCGCAATCCGGGCTAGCCTGCGGGAAGTGGATACTGCCGTGGCGGTCCGGGCCGGCGCCGGTTCGCGCGCTGGGCAAGCCGGGAATCCCGCGTCGAACCACGCATTTGCGCCGCGCGGACCCGCAAAGCAGAATCCACCGCGCCGCGATCGCAAAACGGGATAAGTCGCGGTCGTCCCCTGCGCAATCGGCCATTATCGCGAACGCCTGCACCTACAACACAAGGGGTCAAAGCAGGAGAACGCAATGAACATGCAATCGCTGCTGGGGCAGGATGCGCCGCAGGATCTGCTGGGCACGCAAGTCTGCTGCGTCGTCAACTTCGCGGCGCGAAATATCGCGGGCTTCTGCTCCGAAGTGCTGATCCTCGGCGCGCCGGGAGAGGGGCGGGACGTGATCGTCGTCACTCCGCGTTCGGTGGTCGAAAACGGCGCGGCGCTGTTCTGAGGGTGTGGGCCGGTGCCGCGAAGTTAGCCTCCAGCGAATTTCCAAACGATCTCGGACTTCAAAAAAATGGCCCGGAACGCTGGGGGTTCCGGGCCGAGTGGGAGGGTTTCCGCTGAGGCGGTCTCCCGCCGTCAGATCTTGAAGTTGAGCCGGGCGTAGTAGTAGCCGCCCTGCCAGGGCACGACGCCATCGACGTAAGTGCGGCCGTTGGTGTCGTCGATGCGGTTGACGTCCGGATAGTTGTCGAAGATGTCGCGCGCGCCCAGCGTCAGGGTCAGGCGCTCCATCAGCGGCATCGAGACTTCGGCGTCGAACAGGGTCTCGGTGCCGTACTTCTGGATCGCATGGCTCGCCGCCGTCGTCTGGCGCGACCACGGTCCGAAGAAGTTGGTGCGCAGCATGACGGAGACGGGGCCGATCTGCTGGTTGATCGTGGCATTGGCGCGCGACTTCGGATCATTGTGCTCGAAGTTGTAGAGCGTCGTGGAATCGAAGCTGACGGTCGAAACCAGAACCTTGTCCACCTTGTAGGAATTGGTGTTGAAGGCCGCCGTCAGGTTGGTGGAGCCGATGTCCAGCCAGTCGGCGCGGTAGGAGGCCACCACGTCGAGGCCCTCGGTCGTGGAATCGATGGCGTTCTGGTAGAACTGGATGCGGTCGATCGAATCCGCGCCGACGATCCCGGCATCGACCATCGCCTGCTTGATCGCGCTCGTCACCACGATCTGCGAGCTGGTGTAGAGCTGGTCGTAGAGCTTGATGCGATAGGCATCGACCGTCAGCGTGAAGTTCGGCGCCGGGGTCAGCGTGAAGCCCACTGAGTAGTTCTTCGACCGCTCGGGCTTCAGGGGATTGGCGCCCAGATACTGCGCCACCGCGTTCGAGGTCGGGTAGAGGCCGACGTTGAGCTGGACGCCGCCGACGGTCTGGATCGAGGTCTGCGTCATGTTGATCTGCCCGGCTGTGGGGGCGCGGAAGCCGGTGCCGATCGACCCGCGCGGGCCCAGCCAGTCAGTCAGGTTGTAGCGCGTCGCCGCCTTCCACACGAGCTTGCTGCCGAACATCCGGCAGTTCTCGAAGCGGGTGGCGAGGTCGAGGAACCAACGGTCGGTGATGTCACTGGTGACTTCGCCGTAAAGCGACTTGTTGTTCGTCGTCCAGCGTCCGGAAGCGGCGGGCGAGATGCCGGTAATGCCGTTCGAGCCGGGCTGGAGGACGTTATACACCGGGTCGCTGGCGCTGGTGCAGTTGATGCCCTGGTTCGTGGGCGCATTGGCGGTCAGCGTACCTGCGCGCCGCCGTGGCGACATGAGCGAGGCCGGACACGATCTATGACTTGCGCGCAAGGGGGCAGTGGCACTCCGCAGCCGGGGTTCTGATGCTGAACCGGCCGGGTCGCGCACAGACGAAGAAGCACCGCCCGACGATCCCCGTTGCGCGCCAGTTCGCGCCGTGGCTCGACGAAGCGATGGAGCGCGAGAACTACCTGCCAGTCTCGACGATCAAGCATGGATGGAACGCCATGCGCCTGCACCTCGGGTTGCCGGGCGATGCCGAGGCTGGCGAGAAGCTGGTGCGTCGCAGCGTCGCGACGATCTGCCGCCGCACCATTGGTGAGGCGAATTGGGTTCAGGGCAAGATGATGCTCGGGCACAACAAGTCTGAGATTTCGGACATCTACGCGGTGCCAGACCCGGCCAACCTCGGCCTAGCGCTGGCAGCGACAGAATCGCTGATAGACGAGATTGAAAAGCGTGTTCCGGGAGCGTTTTACCGCGCCGTTACCGCGCGAAATCGCTATGCGCCCCGCATTGAAGGTGGTATAAAAGGTGAGATTTCTGCTGATTTAAAGGCTGGAGCGGGTGAAG
The DNA here is from genome assembly GCF_015594425.1 of Novosphingobium sp. HR1a. Taxonomy (NCBI): domain Bacteria; kingdom Pseudomonadati; phylum Pseudomonadota; class Alphaproteobacteria; order Sphingomonadales; family Sphingomonadaceae; genus Novosphingobium; species Novosphingobium sp. HR1a. The sequence goes on along the minus strand of NZ_JABXWS010000051.1, from coordinate 84,067 downwards.
GGAATCGAACCCTCGTATTCAGCTTGGGAAGCTGCTGCTCTACCATTGAGCTACACCCGCAAACCGGCGGAATTCCGTCAGTTCGGTTGATCGGCTGATTCCGGTTTTACAACTAGTCCGTTCAACCGTTTCGCTCCTGCCACAAGCCGCTCGGTCCGGTCAACATAATGATGCCGAATACGTTTGACCGGAACCGGTCGAAGGACCGCCTCTTCACCCAGAGGGCCGAGTACCAGACGGTTGTGATCGACGCGACCTATCTCAAGGCCCACCGCACGGCTTGCGGCTTGCGGCTTTCGGGTAAAAGGGGGATTTGGGCGCCTGATCGGACGGGCCAGGGGGCATGAATATCAAGTTTCACGCCCATACCGATGCCAATGATCGCTCCTTGAGCTTTCTCATCACGGCCTGCCCGACGACTTGCCGAAGCCTTTACGAAGGTGGTGCGCTTACGTGACGGAAAAAGTGGTGCCGCTTACAGGATTCGAACCTGTGACCCCATCATTACGAATGATGTGCTCTACCAACTGAGCTAAAGCGGCATGCCTTGCAGGCAGGCGCGGCGTTTACATGCGGACGGCGCTCCGTGCAATCGCATTTCGCGCATTTTTTTCACCAATCCGGAAACCGCTGATTTGCCGGATAAATGGTGGGCGGTGAGGGGCTCGAACCCCCGACCCTCTCGGTGTAAACGAGATGCTCTACCAACTGAGCTAACCGCCCGCGCCTTGCGCTGGAGGCGCTATTGGCGCTTCGCGGGCTCGACGTCAATGGTGCAACGTGGCCTGGCTGGCACCGAGGCGCTTCCCGCGCATTTCTTCCATGCACTCCCGCCTGCTTCCGAGGCCCGATGACCTTTCAGCAATATCTGTCTATCGCCCTGCTTTGCAGCATGATGGCCCTCTTCATCTGGGGCCGCTTCCGCTACGACGTTACTGCAGTCATCGCCCTGTTGGCCGGCTTGGCACTGGGGCTCGTCAGCCCCGAGAAGGCGTTCGCCGGTTTTGCCGACGATATCGTCATCATCGTCGGCTCGGCGCTCGTGCTTTCGGCTGCGGTGCAGCGGTCGGGGCTGATCGAGAAAGCCGTGGCATGGGCGGGCCGGTGGCTGGGGCGCACGGGATCGCAACTGCTGGTGCTCACGGCGTCAGTGGGCCTCGCCTCGGGGCTCATCAAGAATATCGGCGCGCTGGCGATGCTGATGCCTGCCGCCGGGCAACTCGGCCGCAAAAGCGGAACCAACCCCTCGCGTTTTCTCATGCCGATGTCGTTCGCCGCCCTGCTGGGCGGGCTGACAACGCTGGTTGGGACCTCGCCCAACATCATCGTCAGCCGGGTACGCGAGCAGATGACAGGCGAGCCGTTCGCGATGTTCGACTACCTGCCGACCGGGCTCGGCCTGCTGGCCATCGGGCTGGTCTTCCTGCGCCTGTGCTACCGCCTGCTCCCGGCCGACCGGCGCGCGGTGGCGACGATGGGCGAGGCGCTCGACATCGCCGACTACACGATCGAAGCCCGGGTCCGCGAGGATGCCCCGGTGGTGGGGAACACCGTTGCGGCTTTCCTGAGAGAGCATGACGGCGAGGTCGATGTGACGGCGGTGCTGCGTCATGGCCTCTCCGGTGAGGTTCGGCCGGACCTCGTGCTGGTGGAGGACGACGTGCTGATCCTTGCAGGCGAGCCCGATACGCTGGAGCGCGCGGTCGCGGCGGGTGGCCTGGATCCCAGCGGCCGTGACGCGGACGACGACGGGGCCGAGAGCGAGCATACGGCGCGCGCCCGCGACGACGTGGGCGTGATCGAGGGTGTCGTCACCGCGCGCTCCGCGCTGGCGGGAAGTTCGGCAAGCCGGTTGATGCTGCGCGAGCGCATGGGGCTGCGCCTCGTCGCCATCTCGCGAGAGGGGGAGAGCCTGCGCGCCAAGCCGGCCAGCATTCTGATGCAGCCCGGCGACGTGATCGTGCTGCAAGGAGCGCTTTCCGCCATGCCGGGAAGGCTGCGGCAGCTTGGCGTGCTGCCGCTGGCGCAGCGTCAGATCGCGCTGGGAGCGACGCGCAAGGGCTGGCTGGCGGTCGGAATTCTTGCCGCTGCGATGCTGGCGACGGCGACCGGGCTGGTGCCGGTGGCCGCGGCCTTTTTCGCCGGAGCGGGCCTCGTGGTCATCACCGGAGCCCTGTCTGTCGACGACGCCTACGAGGCCGTGGAATGGCCGATCCTCATCATGCTGGGGGCGCTGATCCCGGTGAGCGGGACGCTTCAATCGACCGGGGCTTCCGATGTCATGGCGACGGGGCTGGCGGCACTCGCGCGCGACATGCCGCCATGGGGTGCGGTGGCGCTGGTGCTGGCGGCGTCGATGGCGGTGACGCCGTTCCTCAACAATGCCGCGACGGTGCTGGTCATGGCGCCGATCTCGGCCGTGTTCGCCGGCGATCTCGGCTATCGGCCCGATGCGTTTCTGATGGCGACCGCGATCGGCGCGGGATGCGATTTCCTGACGCCGATCGGGCACCAGTGCAATACGCTGGTCATGGGGCCGGGGGGCTATCGTTTCGGCGACTACGCGCGGCTTGGGGCACCGCTCTCGCTGCTGGTGCTGGTGCTGGGCACGCCGCTGATCATTCACTTCTGGCCGCTGCGGTAGTCCGCAGCGGCAAGGCCCATCGACTTTACCAGTCGAACCAGCGGCGGTTGCGCCAGCCTGTACGGCGCACTTCGGGCACGCCGTCGTGGTTGACGTCGGTGACAACGGTGCGCGGTTCATGCGCCGTCTGTCCCTGCGCCAGCACATCGGCGCGGGCTTCGGCACGGGCGGCACGCAATTCGGCGTCGCGTACGCGCGCATCCGCGTCGCGCGCGGCGATCTCGCCCCGGCGCTCGCGGGCGATGGCGTAGTAGTGGCTCCACATCTGGCTATGCGCGAAGGCCAGCGCGAGGCCGCCGATGATCGCAAGGTTCTTGAGCGCCATGACCCGCTGCATCGGGTCGCCGAACTGCGCGTGGAAGAACAGGATCGTCAGCGCGGTGAACCCGGCCAGCAGCACCGCCACCAGCCGCACCATGAACCCGGCGGCAAGGCACAGCCCCGCCAGCAGTTCGAACAGCCCGGTGGGAATGGCAAGGCCCGAGGGCAGACCGGCGGCGACGATCATCGTCTCGGTCGCGGATATGTCGGCGAGCTTGCCCGCCCCGGAAAATATGAAGATGAGGGCGATCAAAATCCGCCCGATTATCGCGGCAATCTTCGACACGGCTTTTCTCCCGGCCTGTTTTATGCCGGGAGAAGCGGGTTCGGCCCAATATTGTTCCCTGTCAGATTCTCTGCGGCACCGCCCCACGCCCCCACCCGGCCTCCCATCAAGTATACTTCCGTGGGAGGCCGGGTGGGCCAAGTACTTGCAACTGGGGCCGGTGCCGCCAAATTCGCTTCAGCGAATTTGCAGACAGGCTCTCAGAGCCGGGGCAGCGTCACTCCGCGCTGGCCCATGTACTTGCCCGCGCGGTCGGCATAGCTCGTCTCACACGGTTCGTTGCCCTTGAGGAACAGGAACTGGCAGGCGCCCTCGTTGGCGTAGATCTTCGCGGGCAGGGGGGTGGTGTTCGAGAATTCGAGCGTCACGTGGCCTTCCCAGCCCGGTTCCAGCGGCGTGACGTTCACGATGATGCCGCAGCGCGCATAGGTGCTCTTGCCCAGGCATATGACCAGAACGTCGCGCGGGACGCGGAAGTATTCGACCGTGCGGGCCAGCGCGAAGGAGTTGGGCGGGATCACGCAGACGTCGGTGGTACGGTCCACGAAGGAGTTCGCCGCAAAGTCCTTGGGATCGACCACTGCCGAATCGACGTTGGTGAAGATCTTGAACTCCGGCGCGACGCGGGCGTCGTAGCCATAGGAAGACAGGCCGTAGGAAATGCACCCGTCGCGGCGCTGCGCCTCCACGAACGGCTCGATCATGCCGTGTTCCTGGGCCTGCTGGCGGATCCACTTGTCGCTGAGGATAGACATGGCGCGGGTGTTACCCAAGCGGTGCGGGCGGGCAAGAGCCTCGTGCGGGGTTGTCCACGTGGAAAGGCGGGGATAGGCTGAGCCCCGTGACGATGCTTCCCCGCCGCTTCGCCCTGACGCTGGTTTCGCTGGCTGCTCCATTGCTCGCTCTGACCGCGTGCAATCCCGAATCGGATGCAGGCGCCGAGCCGCCGCCTGCCGCGAAGATCGACCCGAGCCCGCAGGCCAAGGCCAAGGCGGCCGAACTGGCGAAACGGGAGGACGCGCAACTCGCCTGGCTGAAGACAACACTCGACAAGCCCGCGCATTCGCAGGTCTATTCTGCCGCGATCGGACAGGCGCGCGGCCGCGCCGAACATTGCCAAGACCAGCACTGCATCAACCGCGCCCTGAAGCGCCGCGAAAGCCGTCTCAACTTTGCCGAGGGCAAGCACGCGCGTATCCCTTTCCTGCCGTTCCCGTCGGGGCAATTCGCGCGGGGAGAAGCGGGCTATTCCGGCCCCGTGCGGATCGTCCCGCTAATCGACGGCAAGGCGATGCTGGTCATCTCGCTGTCCTTCAAGGGTCGCCCGTCCTGCACGCTGGACGGGGTCATGAGCCGCGACGACGACAAGCAGACCTGGACCGTCGCCTCACTGGAAGAAGGACTGCCGATGCTGGTCTTCACCCCCAGCGGCAAGGACGCCTTCCAGCTGTCCTATGCCGAAGCCGGGCACCAGCCGCACACGGATGATTATTGCACGGCGGGCACGAGTATCGACGGACGCTATACTCTGGCGAAATGAAAAGGCTTTAGTCTCCATTTAACACACGGCTGCTAAGCCCCGCCGTATGACCGCACGCATCCTCGTCGTTTTCGGCACGCGCCCGGAAGCCATCAAGCTGTTCCCCGTCGTCCACGCGCTCAAGGCCGATCCCCGGTTCGAGTGCGTGGTCTGCGTCTCCGCGCAACACCGCCAGATGCTCGATCAGGTGCTGGAGATCGCCGGGATCGTGCCTGATCACGACCTCGACGTGATGCAGCCCGACCAGACGCTCGACGCGCTGACGGCGAACCTGCTCACCGGGCTGGGCAAGGTGATGGACGAAGTGAAGCCAACCCGCGTGATCGTGCAGGGCGACACCGCCACCGCCATGTCGGGCGCTCTCGCGGCCTATTACCGCAAGCTGCCGGTCGATCACGTCGAGGCAGGGCTGCGCAGCTACAACATCTACCATCCGTGGCCCGAGGAGGTGAATCGCAAGATCATCGGCGCCATGGCGAGCCTGCACTTCGCGCCCACCACCACCAGCGAGGCTGCCCTGCTGCGCGAGAATGTGGCGGCCGACCGCGTCCACGTCACCGGCAATACCGTGATCGACGCGCTGCATTGGGTCACCGCCGAGATTGAGCGTAATCCCGCTCTCGCGTCAGGCCTCGCCGACCTCGAAACCCGCTTCGCAGGAAAGCGCATCATCGGTGTCACCAGCCACCGCCGCGAGAACTTCGGGGAGGGCATGGAGCAGATCGCGCAGGCCATCCGCGAAATCGCATCGCGCCCCGACACGGCGGTGATCTTCCCCGTCCACCTGAACCCCAACGTGCGCAAGGTGATGAACGAGCGTCTTTCCGGCCTCGACAACGTCGCGCTGATCGAGCCGCTCGACTACCCGCACTTCGCCCGGCTGCTGGCGATCAGCGAGATCATGCTCACCGATTCGGGCGGCGTGCAGGAGGAAGCCCCGGCCCTCGGCAAGCCGGTACTGGTGATGCGTGAGACCACCGAGCGGCCCGAAGGCGTCGAGGCGGGCACCGCGAAACTCGTCGGCACCGATGCGCGCCGGATCGTTACCGAATTATCAACCCTGCTCGACGATAAGACCGCCTACGAGGCCATGGCGCGCGCCCACAATCCATTCGGAGACGGGCAGACCTCGCGCCGCATCCTGGAGCTGCTTGCGAATGAAATCTGATAACAAACCCTTGGTCTGCGTCGTCGGCCTCGGCTACATCGGACTTCCCACCGCCGCCGTGATCGCCCGTTCGGGCAGCAAGGTGCTGGGCCTCGACGTGTCGCAGAAGGTGGTCGACACCATCAATCGCGGCGAGATCCATATCGAGGAAGTCGACCTCGACGGTCTCGTGCAGGGCGTCGTTTCGCGCGGGCTGCTGTCGGCCTCGCTGGAGGTGGAGCCCGCCGACGTCTTCGTGATCGCGGTGCCCACGCCGTTCGAGAAGGACGAGAAGGGCGACCACGCCCCTGACATCTCGTATGTCCTTGCAGCGGGCCGCAAGATCGCGCCGGTGCTCAAGGCGGGCGACGTGGTGATCCTCGAATCGACCTCGCCGGTCGGCACCACCGAGAAAATGCGCGACATGATCGCGCAGATGCGCCCGGACCTGAAAATTCCCGGTCTGACGCGCGAAACCCCGGACATCTCGATCGCCTACTGCCCCGAGCGCGTCCTGCCTGGCCGCATACTCGAGGAACTGACCAACAACGACCGGTCGATCGGCGGCATCACCCCGCGCTGCGCGCGCAAGGCGCTGGCGTTCTACAAGCGCTTCGTGCGCGGCGAATGCGTCACCACCGACGCGCGCGCGGCCGAGATGACCAAGCTGGTCGAGAACGCCTACCGCGACGTCAACATCGCCTTCGCCAACGAACTGTCGATCGTCTCGGACCGCATGGGGCTGGACGTGTGGGAGGTGATCCGCCTCGCCAACCGTCACCCGCGCGTCAACATCCTCTCGCCCGGCCCGGGCGTCGGCGGCCACTGCATCGCGGTGGACCCCTGGTTCATCGTCCACGGCGCGCCCGAGGAAACCCCGCTGATCCGCACCGCCCGCGGCGTCAACGACGGCAAGATGCACCACGTCATCGCCAAGGCCGAAGCCCTGATCGAAGCTCATCCGGACGCACGCATCGCCTGCCTCGGCCTCGCCTTCAAGGCCAACATCGACGACTTCCGCGAGAGTCCGGCCCGCTTCGTCGCCAGCCGCATCGCGCGCAAGTTCGGGGAGCGCGTCTCGATCGTCGAGCCCTATGCCGCCGAACTGCCGATCGAGTTCACCGACACCGGCGTCACCCAGATCGACATCGACGAAGCGCTGGAGACTTGCGAGATCCTGATCGTGCTGGTGGACCACGACGTCTTCCGCGTCGTGCCGCTGGCCGAACGCGCGACCAAGCTGGTCTACGATACGCGCGGCATCTGGGCCGACCAGCCCCGCGTCGTGCGCGAGGAAGCGGCGAAGCTGGCTCTGGCGAGCTGAGGCGGCCCAACCTGCGTCACCCGCGGACGAAACGAAGAAGCCCGGAGTAGCACTACGCTGCCCCGGGCTTCTTCGTTTCGCTGATGGATAAGGCCGATTCGGCGCCACCCGGCAAAATTTGCCTAGTTGTTCCAGAATCTTGCGACCAAACACTTCATCGCATTTCGTCGCTTGTGGACAGTGCGACGAACCGTGCGAGAGGGACGGTGACCGCCTGCCCCCTTCGCTATCGCAACAAGAGTTGCGCGTTATAACTCCTGTCCATGAAATTCGTTCCCGCACTCGCTCTGGCCGCTGTCGCTCTGTTCACCCAGCCGGCCATGGCCCGTCCGCTCCAGTGCGCACCTTATGCGCGGGAACATTCAGCCATCGATCTGCACGGCAACGCTGCAACGTGGTGGGGTCAGGCCGAAGGCACGTACGCGCGCGGCAAGACCCCGATGACCGGCTCGGTGCTGGTGTTCAAGGCGACCGGCGCGATGCCGGTGGGCCACGTGGCCGTCGTCAGCAAGATCGTCGATGAGCGCCATGTGGTGCTCAACCACGCCAACTGGTCGCGCCCCGGCATGATCGAGAAGTCGGCCATGGCCGAAGACGTCTCGGCCAACGGCGACTGGAGCAGTGTTCGCGTGTGGTACGCCCCGACTCAGTCGCTGGGCCTGCGCACCAGCCCGACCTTCGGCTTCATCTACGCGCCTGGCGCCGCTGCCGCCGATCAGAAGCCCGGCCTGCCCAGCGACACCTTCCAGGCCGCTTTCGCGCAGCTTCCCTCGCAGGGCTGATCTCTATTTATCGCCGCTGTTGCCGTCCCGGACTTGACCCGGGACCGTAGACGCGTGTGCGCCCGATCCTGGGTCAAGCCCGGGACGGTACAGGATGCGAAAGCGGACGCCTCCCCTGCCGAACGCAGGGGGTACTCGGTGGCGGCCCGCTTTCGCAGCCTGATTACTTGCAGACCCTGACCTTCTTGCCGCGCTGCACCTGATAGCGGCAGGTCACCTTCTTCGCGGGCTGCTTCTTGGTAACGCCAGTCTTGCGCACGGTGGTGGTCTTCTTCACCACCGGCCTGGCGGCGGTGTGCGTATCATGCTGCGCCGTCTGCGCACCGGCCACGGACGGTGCGAAAGCGCCCAGCGCAAGGGCGGCGAGGATGGTCATGCTGGTCTTGTTCACGGGTAGTCCCTGTTCTCGGATCGGCCGAATGGGCCAAGGGCGTCGCACCCGCCTTGGGACGGTGAAGACACCTGCGCGCCTGAAGTTCAGGTGAACGGGAGCGGAATTTACAAGAACTTACGTAGCATTACAGGCCGTGCAGGTCGGTCATTTGGCCGGGTCTATAAGCGCCAGCCTGCGGACCGACCGCGCGGTCTGCACCACGAACACGCCGATCAGGATCACGCCCACGCCGCCAACGAACCAGTCGAAAACGGTCATCGCCTCCATGTCGCGCTGCTTGTCGCCGAGGATCAGCATCGCGAACGTCAGGGAGATGAGGATCAGGCGCAGTTCGGTCGGCCCGGCGTTGAGGTACGACAGCCGCAACTCGCCCAGCACCCGCACCGCCAAGAAGGCGTGAATGCACAGCAGCAGGTAGCCGACCATGGCGATCAGCGAGACTTCCAGCCGCACATAGGGGCTCACGCCGATGCCGAGCAGGATCAGGAAAGTCGCGATACCGTCGCAGCTGTGATCGAGGAAATAGCCGTAGCGGGGCCGCTCGATATGGCGAAAGCGGGCGAGGCTGCCGTCCATCGAATCGCCGAACCAGTGCAGCAGGTAACCCGGCATGCACAGCCACAGCCAGTCTTCGTCGAGCAGGCTGGTGGCATATCCGGCGAAGATCAGGACCGCACCGACCATGCCCAGCGCGGTCAGCAGGTCGGGCTTCACCCAGGCCGGCATGCGTGCGCAGAGCCAGTTGAGCAGCCGCCGCTCCCCGATGGCAAGGAAGTTGCCCTGAATACGGACGGGGGGCGCAATACGATTTTCCTGCATGGGCCCTTATTGTGACAAGCGGATGGCTTGGCAAGGTAAACCGCCGCCGTGATGGGCCATTCCGTCGCGTCTGACGGGGTTATTCCCCCATCAAATGCACCGCGATCTCCCGGCAATGCGGTCGGCGCCGGTGTTCGGCCAGATAGATGCCCTGCCAGATGCCCAGCGCCATGCGTCCGTCGATCACCGGGATCTGCAGGTTCACGCCCGTCAGCGTCGCCTTGAGATGCGCAGGCATGTCGTCCGGCCCCTCGTCGTCATGGGCATAGTGCGCACCCTCGGGCGCCAGCCGGTCGAGCCAGGCGGCGATGTCCACCCGCACCTCGCGCGCGGCGTTCTCCTGGATCAGCAGCGAGGCCGAGGTGTGGCGGCACAGCAGCGTCAACAGACCCTCCTCGATGCCGGTCTGCGCCAGCCACTCGGCCATCGCCCGTGTGATTTCGGTGAACCCGCGGCCCGGCGTATCGATGGAAAGGATGGTCGAGGCTTGTCGCATTGCGCCACGGTGCCCGCTTGCGACGCCGCTTTCAACCACGGCGCGAAAGGAAGAGGACATCCATGGACACGCAGTTCTGCAAGGTGGCGACGGACGGCCGCGTCATGACCATCACCATCGACCGCCCCGAGATGCGCAACGCCCTTCACGCCGAGGCGCATTTCGAACTGTCCGAGGTGTTCGACCGCTTCGAAGCCGACCCGGCACTCTGGGTCGCGATCCTGACGGCCTCGGGCGACAAGGCGTTCTCGGCGGGCGCGGACTTGCGCACGCCGTCGAACAAGGACGATCCGCGTGCCTTCAGGGGCATGCCGGTGCCCGAGACCGGCTTTGCGGGCCTGACCTGGCGCTTCGCCCGGCGCAAGCCGGTGATCGCGGCGGTCAACGGCCTGGCGCTGGGCGGCGGGTTCGAGGCGGCGCTGGCCTGCGACGTGATCGTCGCGGCCGAGAGCGCCGCCTTCGGTCTCACCGAACCCCGGGTGGGGCTGGCGGCGCTGGGCGGCGGCATCCAGCGCATCGTGCAGGAACTCGGCCCCAAGCGCGCCCACGCCATGCTGCTGACCGCAAGGCGCATCACCGCCGCACAGGCGCACGACTGGGGGTTGGTGGCCGAAGTCGTGCCCGCAGAGCAGCTGCTCGAGTGTGCCCGGCGCTGGGCGGAGGAGATCGCCGCCTGCTCGCCCGCGGCGATCGTCGCGACCAGGGCGGTGATCGGGTCCTATTATGCACTCGGCATGGAAGGTTCCAACCGCGAGATGTTCGCATTGCCCGAAGTCCGCGCCATGCTGACGGGGCCGGACGCGCGCGAAGGCGGCAAGGCCTTGTTCGAAAAGCGAACTCCGGCCTGGGCCGAGCCACAGTAATACCCAAGTCGCACGGCAGTAGGAATTAACTTCGATTAAAGGTGCCTGTGGCAAAGATCATCGAAAGAGTGCCCCGCCCGAGGGAATGACATGCGGCACGGATCGAGGATCATCACTGCAGCACTTCCCGTCCTGTTCCTTGCAGGGCACGCCGGCTCGCTCCTGCTTGCCGGCAGCGCGGGCACGCAAGCCTCGTTCGCATGGCTGATCGCCGCTCCAGTCCTCGCGGGTCTGGCCTGCCTGTATCGCGGCTGGAAGGACGGTTTCGAGGGCTGGCTTCCCGCAGGCGCGGCGATGCTGTGCTGGGCAGGCGGCATGACATCGACGATGTTCGCCACGCTGTTCCTCGACATCGTGCGCGAAGACCGGCTGAGCATGCTGCTATACGTGCTCTACGGCGTGCCGCTGATCTTCGCGCTGGCCAGCCCTGCGGACGAGAAGTGGCAGGTCCGCCTGGTCGATGCCGCGCTGGCGACGGCGCTGGGTTATCTCTACTACATCCACGTCGGCAAGCTGATCTCGCAGTCCCGCACCCCGTTCGAGACGGTCGATGCGCTGCAGCTGATGTTCGACATCGAGAACCTGTTCATCGCAGCCTTCGCGACGATCCGCTTCCTCGTGCGCACCCGGCAGCGGGCGCCGTTCTTCCGCGCGATGACGGTCTACGCGGTGGTCTACATGCTCTGCGCGGGCTACATCAATCACTACCAGTCCGCGACGGCGTACGGCGGCTGGTCCGACCTTCTCGTCGACCTGCCGTTCATGGTGCTTGCCTGGCATGCCGTCGGCGAGCCCTACCGGCAGGGACTGGGGGCAGCCGGAGGCGCACGCGCGCCCAGGATCGTGCGCGCCGGAGGGCCGCTGCTGATCCCCGCGACACTGCTGACCGTATCGGTGCTGCTGGTATCCTACGACCCGATCATCGCGATCAGCGGCTGCGTCGCGGCTTCGCTCGGCTATGGTCTGCGCACGATGCTGGTGCAACTGCGCAACTTCGAGGAGCAGGACGAACTCGCTCGCCTCTCGCACGTCGATGCGCTGACCGGCATCGCGAACCGCCGCCGCTTCGACGAGGTGCTGGCCCGCGAATGGGCACGGCGCCGGGAAAGCCCCGAGCCGCTGGCCCTGCTGATGGTGGACATCGACCATTTCAAGCAGCTCAACGACCAGTTCGGCCACGCTGTGGGCGACCAGCACTTGCGCACCGTGGCGGCCGTCCTGTCCGGCTGCGCGCGGCGCGACAGCGACCTCGTCGCGCGCTACGGCGGCGAGGAATTCGCCGCGATCCTCACCGGCATCGACCCACAGGACGCCGGCATGATCGCCGAACGCATGCGGGCATCGGTGGAAGCGCTCGGCCTGCCATCCGGGACGGGCGAGGGCGTCGTCACGATCAGCATCGGCGTCGCCTGCACCCAGGCGCTCGACACCGAGGTCGCCGTATTCGTCTCGGCTGCCGATACGGCGCTCTATGATGCCAAGCACAGCGGCCGCAACCGCGTGGCCCGCCGCAGCGCCGTGCGCCTGCGCGCCGTCGATACGCCCCCGGTCTCCACCACCGGCGGCCGAGCGGCCTGAAGCGCCTTCGCGTCGACGCTCGATAACTTATCCCTGGGGCCAGGCCGGAAACATTGACCCCAAACGCCGATTGCGCCCATCTCCGGCGCGAACGCGGTGTCGATGGAGGACGTGGAATTGGATCGGTGGCAAGCCATGAGGATTTTCGTCCGGGTGGCAGAGACCGCAAGCTTCGCCGAGGCGGCAAGGCAAATGCACCTGAGCCCGCCGGCCGTCACGCGCGCGATATCCTGTCTGGAAGACGAGATCGGCGTGCGGCTGCTGGCAAGGACCACCCGGTCGGTGAAGATGACCGAGGCCGGACAGCGCTATTTCGACGACTGCAGGCGCATCCTGGTCGATATCGCGGAGGCAGAGGCTTCGGCGGCGGGATCGCACGGCAACCCCGCCGGCACGCTCGTCGTCACTGCGCCGGTCATGTTCGGGCAGATGCACGTGCTTCCCGTCCTGCTGGAATATCTCGATCTCTACCCGCGCGTGACTGGCAGAAGCCTGTTCCTCGACCGCAGCGTGAACATCATCGAGGAAGGAATCGATGTGGCGGTCAGGATCGGCAATCTGCCGCCGTCGGGCCTGACCGCCACGCGCGTGGGCTGGGTGCGCCGCGTAATCTGCGGCGCGCCGTCCTATTTTGCCGAGCACGGCGTGCCCCGATCCCCCGCCGATCTTGCCGAGCACCGCGTCATCATGCCGACCGGCGCCTGGGTTTCGCCCGAGTGGCATTTCGGCCCGGATTCGCGCACCAGCGTCACCGTTCACCCGCGCCTGCTGTGCAACACCAACCAGGCCGCCATAGCCGCAGCCGAACAGGGCTGGGGCATCACCCGCGTGCTGTCCTACCAGATCGATCCGGCACTGGCGCAGGGCCGTCTCCAGTCGGTGCTCGACGATCATGCGGAAAGCCCGATGCCGATACACGTGGTCCATGGCGAGGGCCGACGCGCGACCGCCAAAGTACGCGCGTTCGTCGATCTCGCCGTTGAAACGCTGCGAAACAATCCCCTTCTTCAATAGCGGCCATCGCGCGATAATTCCAATTATCGGAACAATGACTTTCAAAATTGCCGAATTATCGCTTCGATCAGTAAGAATTATATCTCCCTCAAGAAGCTGACGCAGATCGCTCAGCGGTTTCGACGAGGGTGGAAAAAATGACCAAGCAACTGATCCTGTCCCTGATGCTGGCGGGCGCGGCCATCGCCGCTCCTAGCGGTGCAATGGCGGCCACTACGCAGCAGATCACCGCGTCCAGCACGGCGCCGGCGACCGTTCACTACCGCACCGCGACCATCGAGGGCGTGAAGATGGCCTACCGCGAAGCCGGCCCGGCCGATGGCCCGGTGGTGCTGTTGCTGCACGGCTTTCCCACGTCCTCGCACATGTTCCGCAACCTGATCCCGTCGCTGGCGGATCGCTATCACGTGATCGCCCCTGACTATCCCGGCTTCGGCGAGAGCGATGCGCCCGATCACAAGCAGTTCGCTTACAGCTTCGCGCACTATGCCGACATGGTCGATGCGCTGATGGGCCAGATCGGTGCCCAGCGCTATGCGATGTACGTCATGGATTACGGCGCGCCCGTGGGCTACCGGCTGGCGCTCAAGCACCCCGAGCGGGTGAGCGGGCTGATCGTCCAGAACGGCAACGCCTATGACGAAGGGCTCGGCGCGTTCTGGGACCCGATCAAGACCTACTGGAAGAGCGGATCGGCCAAGGACCGGGCAGCGCAGGCCTGGCTGGTGACGCCGAAGGCGACCAAGTTCCAGTACACCGACGGCGTCCGTGACGTATCGCGGATCAGCCCGGACAACTGGGTCCACGACCAGGCGCTGCTCGACCGGCCGGGCAACAGCGAGATCCAGCTCGACCTGTTCTACGACTATCGCACCAATGTGCCGCTCTACCCGCAGTTCCAGCAGTTCTTCCGCGAGCGCAAGCCGCCGACGATCATCCTGTGGGGCAAGAACGACACGATCTTCCCCGAGCCCGGCGCGCACCCGTATATGCGGGATCTGCCCGAGGCCGAACTCCACATCCTCGATACCGGGCATTTCGCGCTCGAGGACAAGCTGGACGAGATGGCGCCGCTGATCCGGGATTTCCTCGATCGCAAGGTCGCGCCGCGCTGAACGAGGGCGGGGGCAGTCGCGAACTGCCCCCGCCTCAAATCGGAAGATACGCCATGTCTTACGGATTTCTCGATATCGCCATGACCCCCAGCGTCCGCGCGGCGCAGGCGGAGATGGGCGCGGACAGGCAGTGGGCCCATTTCGAGGGGAACCGCGAATTCGACCGGTTCACCGCGAACGAGGCCGCCTTCATCGCCGCGCGCGACAGCTTCTACATGGGGTCCGTCTCGGAAGACGGCTGGCCTTATGTCCAGCACCGCGGCGGCCCCGCCGGGTTCCTCAAGATGGTCGACGAGCGCACGCTGGCCTTCGCCGACTATCGCGGCAACCGCCAGTACATCAGCACCGGCAATCTGGCCGCGAACGACCGGGCCTCGCTGTTCTTGATGGACTATCCGCGCCGCATGCGGCTCAAGATCTATGCCCATGTCGACAAGCTGTCGCTTGACGAGGACCCGGCACTGACCGAACGCGTCATGGACAAGGGCTACAAGGCGCGGCCCGAGCGCATCTTCCGGTTCCGGCTGAAGGCGTTCGACTGGAATTGCCCCCAGCACATCACCCCCCGCTTCACCGAGCGGGAGATCGAACAGGCGGTGCGCCCGCTGCACGAGCGGATGGCCGAACTGGAAGCAGAGAACGCAGCCCTGCGCCTCCGGCTCGAAAAACGAGGAGAAGCATGATGGAAAGTCCACGCCCGCCTTTGCCGCCCTTCACGCTGGAGACGGCGGCCGAGAAGGTCCGCCTTGCCGAGGATGGCTGGAACAGCCGTGATCCCGAAAAGGTCGCGCTGGCTTATACGCCGGACAGCCAGTGGCGCAATCGCGGCGAATTCCTGAACGGCCGCCCCGCCATCATCGCGTTCCTGACGCGCAAGTGGCAGCGGGAGCTGGATTACCGGCTGATCAAGGAGCTGTGGGCCTTTCGTGACAACCGCATCGCCGTGCGCTTCGCATACGAATGGCATGACGACAGCGGCAACTGGTTCCGCTCGTATGGCAACGAGAACTGGGAATTCGACGAAACCGGGCTGATGCAAAGGCGCCTTGCCTGCATCAACGACACGCCGATCGCAGTGGAAGACCGGCGCTTTCACTGGCCCCTGGGCCGGCGTCCCGACGCACATACGGGTCTTGGCGATCTCGGATTTTAGAGGGTGACGGCATCGGGGCCAGTCACCGGATCGTCGGTCCGGATGACGGGACGTCGGTGGCAGGCGGCGGTGTTGGGCTGCAATCCCTTGCCATCATCCGCCCGCGAGCCCGCCGGCGAAGCCCGCGGCTCATCTCGAGGATGCTACGTCCAGAACCGCTTGGCGCCGATCAGGCTGTCATGATGGGCGGCGGCCTGCTCCAGCAGGGCTGCCTTTGCCTTCGGGTCGCCCGCGCGTCCATCCGCATCCCCGCCGGTGATGCCGAGCCGCCGCAGCGTTTCTGACGCCGCGGACAGGTCGTTGAGGTCGCCGAGGCTGTCTTGCAGGTCTTCGAGGGCCGACAGGAAGCGCTTGAACCGCCGGCGATCGCGTTTGCGGTCGTACAATGCAGCGAAGAACTCCGTGGCGTAGCGCAGCTTCTTGGCCGATTTGCGCAGTTCGTGGCGGCTCTCGTCGTCCAGCGCCTCAAGTCCGTGGCCCTGCCGCTTTACCTTCTTGCGCAGTTTGCGCAGGGTCCTCGCCGCGAAGCCGGGCACCGGTGTCGCCGCGGCCTCGGCGTTGGTGTCGTCGCGCAGCCACTCGCCCATGCTCAGCCATTCTAAGAGATCGATCATGAGCCCTCGCGCCCGCGCCGATTGCAGGGCGATGCCCACCGCGTCGTAGGCCGCGGCCCGGGCTTCCAGCAATTGCGTCCTGATCGCACTCTGCCCGGTCCGCTTGAGCAGCACGTCGATGTCGCGTGCCTTCCCGAGTTCGGCCGCCAGCCAGCGCAGTTCCGTGTTCAGCCTCGGCACGGTACGATCGACGAACACGCTCTTGTGGATGGTGAGCGCGGACCGCAGCCGCCGGATCGCCACGCGGGCCTGATGGAGCGCTGAGGCATCCCGGTGATCCAGCACGAGCGGGAGGTTGAGGCGATAGTGGCGCAGGCAGGCGAAACCGATGGCCTGAAGCGCACTGGCCACCGTCATGCTTTCGTCCAGCGCCACGCGGTGCGCCTTGGTGGCGGTCGGTGCGGGGCCGAGAAGCCGGTAACCGCGTTCCGCCTTGCTCATCACGCCAAGCTGGACCGGAGCCACCGCGTCGATTTTCCGGGCAAGCGCGAAGATCGCGGCCGGATCGCCGCTCTTGTGCTCCAGCTCGACCTCTGCGAACGACGTCTTGCGATCTCCGGCGATCACGCGGCCGTCGTCGAGCGAAATCTCGATGCCGCCGTCCATCCACTGGCGGCGTTCGTTCTCGACGGCGAAAACAGTCGCGATCGCTTCGGTGCCGGTGCCGATCAGGGCGCGGACCGGGCTGGTATGATCGAGCACGGGCTGGTCGTCCGCGACTTTGAATTCCCATTCCGGCCGAACGAACAGGCCCGCGGTGGCGCCGGAAGCCTTGACCGTCTGGACCCGGCGGTCGCCTTCCCGGCGGATGCGCAGCGACAGCCCGCCGCGCAGCAGGCTCTGGTCGGGCGTGTCGAAGTAGATGGCGCGCTGTGACACGGCGCCCGGCGCAGCAGCCAGCAGCTCCGACGCGCCGAGGGCATCCATGCCCGCCGCATCCAGCTCCAGCTTCAGTTCCATTTCCATGCCTCTGGACGGCTTGGGGGTCATCGGTTCGCCTCTTGTCCTGCCTTATCGGTGACCAACGGGCGAGCCGGCAAATCGTGACAGCGCGTACACCGATCGATCGCTTTTCCGGCTCATGCCGGCACGATCTCTATATTGGGATGGTCTGCGAAGACCTGCATCACGACGTCGAAGTAAGTGGTGCCCAAGCCGCTTTCCAGCGCGGCCAGCTGATCGACGATGGGAGAGCCGTTGAACATCGTTCTCGTCTTCAGCCGTTCGCGCAGGAAGGCGCAGGTCGCCTCGCGGCCCAGCGCGGCGCGCGTCGCGGCGATGTCCTTCCAGACGAAGCGGACAGGCTCGCGCCCTGCGATGGCGCCGTAGCCGCCGTAGAGCACGTCGTTCAGGGCATCGAGGCTTTCGGCCAGCGCCCACGATTCTCCGTCCATGAGCAGCCGGTTCATCTGCGCATAGAACGAGGCGATGTCGGTCATGGTGCTGCCGTCGATCTCGAACTGCCTGGGCGCCATCGTGCCGCCGTCATCCCGGTTTCGCGGCGGCTCCGGCGTCAATTCGCTCTCCTTTGCGAGAGGAAGAAGCGCATCATTTCCCGCGATGCGTTCGGCGCCAGTGGATCGGTGTAGGATGCGGAGGCGCTGCCGCCCGACCATTCATGGCCGCTTCCGTGAATGGTCCAGTCCTCGAGCAGCGTGTTCCCGCTCGACGAGCGATAGACCTTGCGCGTGAAATCCCGGCCCTTGTCGGATTTTCCATAATACGTGCGCGAAATCAGCGGGCCGGGCTGCGAGCGTTCCAGGGTGTTGAGGAAACCCGCTGCATTGGACGGATGGACGACGCGGTCCTCGTCGCCGTGGAAGACGATGGTGGGCAGGGGGCGGGTCGCCCTGCCGGTGAATCCGGCCCGCTTGTCCCCGCGCATGGCGGCGAGCGCCGAGGGCAAGGTCCGGATCGTGCCGCGTGCGACCCCGGAATGGACGCCCACCGCGATGAACAGGTCCGGATAGGCCGCCCCGACGATCGCGGCGGCCGAGCCGCCCGCCGAAATGCCCGCGATGAAGACCCGTTCCGAATTGCCCGCGGCAATCGCGAGGACATGGCGGGTCAGGGCCGCGATCAGCGCCGGCTCTCCTTCGCCGCGCGCCTGGTTCCTTGGACGGTGCCAGTTCCAGCACCGCGCCAGGTTCGCCCGCTGCGACTGCTGCGGATAGAGGACGAGGCAACCCAGTTCGTCGGCCAGTTCGTTCATGCCGGTGCCGGTCGCGAAGTCGGATGCGGTCTGCGAACAACCGTGCAGCATGACGACGAGGGGGCGGTTCCGGCGCTTCGGGCCGCGCGGCGTATATAGCCGGAAGTGAATCGCGCCGTGCCGGCAATCGAACTCGTGCGCGCCGAAAGTTCCGGGCGCCGGACGCGGCTGCCGGGCCGCTGCGGGCTTTGCCTGCTTGCGCCGGGGGGCCTTCGGCAACCTGGTTCTGGGCGCCGCCGTCGGCTTGAGCCCGTCCTGCATGGCGATCAGCGCCGACATCGGGCGGCCCTTGCGGACGAGGCGTGCTGCCTTGGAGAGTGTCTTGAACAGGTCGGCCATCACGCCTTGGTGAATCTTCGTTGCTTGCACGCAAGCGCCAGAAGCGACGAACATCGCAGAGCCGGCGCCAACTGTCACCCTCCGGCGAATGGCGCCCGCTCCCCACTCCCCGCGGCCCGCATCATCCGGATGCAGCTTTTTTCCGCCACCCCATCCACAGGTGCAGGCGCGGGGCGATGCGGCCGAGCACCGCCTCCGTAATCGCCGCCAGCCCCAGCGACAGGCCGAACAGCGGCATCGCTGCCGCCAGCGCCAGTACCAGCAGGACCAGCGCCCATGAATGATGCAGCGGGGCAAGGCTCTGCGGGGCGCCGAGGCCCCCGCCGGGGCGGCGGCGCCACCACAGGACCGCGCTCGATACGCACAGCAGGACGAGCCCGGCCAGCACCGCGAGGTTGAGCAGCTGATTGGCGAGACCGGCCCAGGCGCCCTCGTGGATCGCCACGCCGTAGCCCACCGCGCGGTCGATCCAGTGGCGGTCGGCGAAGCGCTCCACGCCGACCACGCGGCCGTCGGAGGCGATCTCGGCGCTGTCGCGGCGGGGGCGGTTCTCGGCCTGGCTGCGGACCTGCCACGGGGTGCCGGGCGCTGTCGGCGGGCTGACCTCGACCGGAGCGGCGAAGTGCAGACTTGTGGCCCTCGTGATCACCGCGTTGAGGGCGGCGGGCGGCGGGGCCATGTGCGCCATCGAGCCCATAGTCATTTGGCCGTGATGCTCGGCATGTTCGGACATCATCGCGCGCATCGCGGCGTCTTCGCGGGCGCGGCGGGCGCTTTCGGTGGTGGAGCCGGCGGACCAATCCTGCCGTCCCGACGCTGTGCCGGTCACCACGCGGACCTGCCGGAAATAGTCGCCCCATGCATTCGCCCATGGCAGGCCGGAGACGATCAGGAACAGGGCGCCCAGCGATATCCAAAGGCCCGTCACGGCATGGATATCGCGCCAGAACAGCGCGCGGCCCCGGCGCAGGCGCGGGTAGAGCAGGCCAGCCAGCCTCGCCCCGCCGCGCGGCCACCACAGGAACAGGCCGGTCAGCAGCATCACCAGCGTCCAGCACGCGGCCGTCTCGACCAGCGCGGAGCCCAGGTTCCCGGCCAGCAATTCGCCGTGGAGGCGAAAGACGACCCGCATGAGGCGGTCCTCCTCGGGCACCTGATGAAGCACCGCGCCGGTCTGGGGATCGACCCAGACGCGCACGTCTCCGGCGCCCCTGCCGACGAGGATTTGCACCGCATCACGCGGGCTTTCGGGCAGGACGTACTTGTGCAGCACCGAACCCGGCACCGCCGCGACGGCGCTGGCGGCGATCGCCTCGGGCGCCAGCGCCGGTCCGGAGGCGACATTGCGGTAAGGTGCGTAGATCACGGCTTCGATCTGCGGCTTGAACAAGTAGAGGCCGCCCGTCACCGAAAGCCAGAGCACGAAAGGCAGGCAGAACAGCCCCGCGTAAAAATGCCAGCGCCAGACCGCACGATACCAGCGTTCGGTGCGCGGCCCGGCAGGGATCGTCGCGGTGCTCACAGCGTCCATCCCGCTTCGAGGAGGAAGCTGCGCTGCGGGTAGGGGTGGTAGACCCAGGCCCTGTCGTTGGTGATGTTGTCGATGCCGGCGCTGACCCGAAGCTGCTGCGTCACGTCCCAGCTGACGCGGGCGTCGAGCGCGAACAGCTCGGACGTATAGCCGTAGGTATCGCCGCGCTGGAGGCCGAACAGGTCGGTGTTGGGGCGGCTGGCATAGCGCACGCCGATGGAGACGAGCACCGGCTCTGCCACCCGGTAGCGCAGGTTGCCGTTGAGGCGCCAGCGCGGGATGCGGGGGAATTGCACGCCCTCGGCGGCCGGGGCGGCGTCGTTGCGCACGGTGACGGAATCGATCCAGGCGGCGTTGGCGTCGATGTCGAGTCCGGGGATGAGGACGTCGCGGGCTTCGGCGATCAGTTCGAAGCCGTACTGGCGAGTGACGTCGACGTTCTTGAAGTTCGAGGTGCTCACCCCGTTCTGGTTGAAGCCGTAGAACGCGAAGATCGTGTCCTTCACCCGCTGCCAGAACGCCGAGCCGGTCAGCTTCACATGGCCGAAGTCGTGCGCCACGAGAAGGTTCGCGTCGGTCGAGCGCTCGGGCCTCAGGTTCGGATCGAAGCTGTCTTCGTTGAAGGTGCCGTCGCCGTTCAGGCTGCCCTGGAACAGTTCGCCCACGGTGGGGAAGCGCACCGCCCTGGCGAGGCTGAGCTGCACGCGGGTGTCGGGATCGACGGCCCATTCCAGCGATGCCTTGGGCTGGAAGCCGGTGGCATGGCGGCCGTCGTAACGGTTGGTGACCACCGCGCCCGCCGTGCTCACGCGGGCGAGGCCGCCGTCGAAGGCGCGCCAGTCCTCGTAGCGGGCGCCCAGTGTCAGGGTTACCGGATCGAGCGGGATGCGCAGTTCTCCCCATGCGGCAAGGTTACGCGTCTTGCCGAAGGTACGGGTGGAGATCGCCTTGCCCGTATCGCTGCGCCAGTTTGCCAAGGTGTAGTTGGTGAGGTCGGTCTTGTAGAGATTCGCGCTGCCGCCGCCCGCAAGTTCGACGCTGCCGAGGTGCGCGGTGGCCGAGAGTTCTCCGGTCCACCAGTAGGTCGGCCCCTGCCGGGCAAGGCGGCCCGCGCCGTCGTTGGCGCCGTTGGTCCAACTGGTCGAGGTGAAGCCGTCCGAGCGCAGGATCTGGTAGGTGGAGACGTTCGCCTGCACCTCCACCGCATCGGACAGCGGGGCGGAGAGCTTGAGGCCCGCCAGCAGTTCGTCCCGCACGGTGCGCGACCAGTTGGCGCCGCTGGCGGTGTAGTTCCTGCCACCTGCCGAGACGAGGCCGCCACATACCGCATTACCGCCCGCATCGCGCAAGTAGCAGTCGGGAGCGGTCTGGCTGTCGAGGTTGTGCCAGTAGGCCAGCAGGAACTCGCCGGTCACGCCCGATGCGCCGTCGTAGCCGAGGCGCAGCTTGGCCTGATCCTGCGTGGTTTTGGCCGGGCTCTGCGCGGCGAAGATCGGGTTGGTGCTAGTGCCCGGCGAACCGGCGACGGCCTGTCTGGGATCGACGATTGCGCCGGTCACTGCGGTCACGGCGGCGGTGCCGGTGGAGGGCGTCAGGCCGTAGAACATCTGCGGATGGCCGGTGTTGCGGAAATGGCGGCCCGAGATGCGCACGGACCACGGGCCTTCTTTCTGCCGAAAACCGAACCCGGCCTCGGCGGAATAGCCGTAGTACGTGTCGTGGGTCCCGTACTGGTCGTAGGGCTGGGCCATGGCCTGCATGGTGGCGAAGGCCTCGGTCTTCTCGGGCGAGCGGGTGGTGATGTTGACCACGCCGCCCATCGCATTGCCCGCATAGCGTGCCGAGTAAGGGCCGTAGACGACGTCGAACTGCTCCACCTCGCCGGGGCCGACGACGCCCCACTTGGGCGCATAGGCGAAGGAGTTGCCGAGGGAGTTGGACACCGTGAAGCCGTCCACCATCACCACCGTCCGTGCGCTCTGGGTGGAATGGGTGCCGCGAAAGCCCGGTACGCCGTTGGAGTCTCCGGCATAGCGGGTGCGCACGAAGAAGTCGGGCGCGTACTTCATGAGGTCTTCGACGTTGCGGGCGTTGACGCCCTCGAACTGTTCGTCGCCGAGACTGACCGACAACCCGCGCGCGTCGAGGCTGATGTCGCGGTCGCGCTGGCCGACGACGAGGATGGTGGATTCGTCCGCCTCTTCGGCGAAGGCATGGACGGGAAACAGGGCAAGCGGAGCCGCGCCGAGCGCGAGCAATCTACGGAGCATGGAAAATTCACCTGAACGGCCCGCACTGGAGGCGGGCGAGTAGCTGTAGGCCGCGAAACGGCCGGGCTTTTACGGGTTCAGATGAAGCGCGGCGGCGCCTGACTGGGCGGCCTGATCCGGGCGCCGGTCGCAGGCAGTGCGAGGTCGCGGCGCAGGATCGCGGCGACGAAGACGAAAGCCAGCGCCGCCAGTACCAGCGGCGCGAAGTCGGCGCCGGTCAGTGCCGCGCTCAGCGGGGCGAAGGCGCACGGGTGGTCGGCGGTGGTGGCGCCATTGTCCGGATGGGCGCCCTTGACGGGAATCTCCACGGTCATCGTCGTGCCCGAACAGAGCATGACGACTGTGCCGGTCTCGGACGCGGTGGGCATGTAGCCGGTGGGGACCAGCGCCTTGAGGCACAGCGCGGCGGCCAGCAGCAATGCCGCAAGCGCCGGACGGTGCCGGAAGAAGTGCCTGATGGTGCCCACGGGCGGGTTCTTAGCGGGTCGGAAGGAGGAAGGGAAGAAGTCCTGGGGCCATTGCCCCAGACCCCCATACTGTCGTCGCTGCGCGTGCAGCCACCTCAGCTCCTCATGGCGCCGCAGGCTTTTTGTCTTCCGGCTCGAAGTGGGCGCGAAACGCGGCCGCGCGCATATCCTCGACAGTAAAGGGGTCTGGGGCGCCAAAGTGTTCGGGGGCCCCAGGACTTCCTCTTAGTTCCAACCGATGACCGATTTCACTTCCAGATATTCGTGGAACCCGAACTCGCCCCACTCGCGCCCGTTGCCCGAGCGCTTGTAGCCGCCGAACGGCGCGTGGAAGTCGAAGCCGCCGTTCACCCAGATCGCCCCCGTGCGCATCCGGCGCGAGACGGCGCGGCAGGTGTCCAGATCCTCGCCCGAGACGTAGCCGCCGAGGCCGAAATTCGAATCGTTGGCGATCCGCACTGCGTCGTCGATGTCATCGTAGGGGATGACGACCAGCACCGGGCCGAAGATTTCCTCGCGGGCGATGACCATGTCGTTGGTGCCGACGAACACGGTCGGTTTCACGTACCAGCCCTTGTCCAGGCCCTCGGGGCGGCCGAGGCCACCGGCGATCAGCTGCGCGCCTTCTTCAAGGCCCTTCTCGATGTACTGCTGGATGATGTTGTACTGCGATTTGGACACGACCGGTCCCATCGCCACATCGCTCTGCGGGTCGCCCACGGTGACGCCGCTGGCGGCCTCGGCGGCGGCGCGTTTCACATCGTCGAGGCGGGAGGCGGGGACCAGCAGGCGCGAACCGGCCGAGCAGGTCTGGCCGGAATTGCCCATCATGCCCGCCGTCGCGCCCGCGACGTTCGCCGCGAGAGAGGCATCGTCGAGCACGATCCACGCGCTCTTGCCGCCGAGTTCGAGGCCGACGCGCTTGACGGTGTCGGCGGCGTCCTTCTGGATCTGCACGCCCACGGGTTCGGAGCCGGTGAAGGAGATCATGTCGACGTCCTCATGCCGGGACAGCGCCGCGCCGATCACCGAGCCCTGGCCCTGGATCATGTTGAACACGCCAGCCGGGACGCCCGCCTTGTCGAGAATCTCGGCGAGGATCTGCGCGGAATAGGGCGCGAGTTGCGGGGGCTTTAGGATCATCGTGCAGCCTGCCGCCAGCGCCGGGAAGATTTTCACGCAGGTCTGGTTCATCGGCCAGTTCCACGGCGTGATCAGGCCGCAGACGCCGATCGGTTCCTTGCGGATCAGGGTAACGCCGCGCTGTTCCTCGAACTTGAACTCCTTCAGCACCTCGATCGCGGTGCCGAGGTGGCCTTTGCCGAGCAGGGTGTGAAAGCCGTTGGCGAGGCCCTTGGGAGCGCCCATCTCGACCATGATCGCCTCGCCGAGTTCGGCTTCGCGGCGTTCGTATTCGGCCTGGATGGCTTCGAGAAGGTCGAGGCGGTCCTTGACGCTGCTATCGCCATACGTGGCGAAGGCGCGGCGGGCGGCGGCGACGGCAAGGTCGACGTCGGCGGGGGAGCCCAGCGAAATTTCGCCGGAGACTTCCTCGGTGGCGGGGTTGATGACTTCGGCGGTTTTCGGGGTGACGGGGCTGGTCCAGCGGCCGTCGATGTAGAACTGCGTGTAGCTGCGCATGATGCTCTCTCCCATCCTCCCCGCGGGCGGGGAGGGGGACCGCCGCGCAGCGGGGGTGGAGGGGCACCATCGGATTACGAGACGTCACGTAAGCCGCGCGTGCCCCTCCACCATGCTTCGCATGGTCCCCCTCCCCCGCAGGGGGAGGATCTTGGTTGTTACTGCGTGCCTTCGGCGTACCAGGTGCGGAATTCCGAATAGTTCGGCATTTCCTCCGAGTTCGCCGCCGGGTCGATGGGCACGTGGATCACGGTGCAGCCGCCGCGTGCATAGGCCCGCTCGATGGCGGGGCCGATGTCGGCGGCCTTCTCGACATACTCGCCCGCTGCGCCGAAGCCCTCGGCGATCTTGTCGAAACGGACCTTGTCGGACCAGTGGACGCCGGTTTCCTTGGTGCCGTGGCCGAAGGTGCGCTTGTAGACGCCCACTTCGAGACCCCATTGGAAATCGACGCCGACGACGATCACCAGCGGCAGGTTCTTGCGCACCGCCACTTCCAGCTCACCGACGTGGAACAGGAACGAGCTGTCCGAAGTCAGCAGCATGCCGGGGCGTACCTTGCCGGTGGCGGCCTGGTCGGCGAGCATGGCGCCGGTCGCGTAAGGCAGGCCGGTGCCGATGTGGCCGTAGTTCTGGTTCCAGATCACGTCATGCGGCTTGGCCTGCGAGTAGGTCCACTGGAAGATCACCGTGGCGCCGCCGTCGCGGATCAGGATGCCGTCCTTGGGGAAGGCCTTGGTCGCTTCGGTGACGAACTGGCTGGTGTGCATCTTGGCGGTGGAGCCGTCGGACTTGGAGCCTGCGTCCTCGGCCAGTTCCTCCAGCTGCTGCGCGTCGCGCTGGATATATTCGGAGAGCGAGGGCGAAGCGCTGCGGCCGCCGAGCGCCTTCAGGGCGCGCGAAAGCTGCGGCACAACGGCGCGCACGTCGCCGACCAGCGGCACGTCGATCGGGCGGTTGACGCCGATCGCGGTGGGGTCCTGCTGGACGTAGATCCACTTGCGGTTGGCCTCGTTGTCGACCCAGTGGCGCCAGCGGCCGTAGTGGCTCGGCTCGCCCAGTTCGGTGGCGAGCGCAACGCAGCAGTCGCTTTCGACCACCGCGTCGATCGAGGCTTCGGAGAAACCATAAGGGAAAGTGCGGTCCTCAAGCCCTTCGATGAACGAGGTGCCGCCCGAGGTCTGGATCACCGGGCACTGCATCAGTTCGGCCAGTTCGCGCACCGCCGCGCCCGACTTCGAGGTGTGGACGCCGTGGCCGACGAGCAGCACCGGGTTCTTGGCGTTCTTGATGATCTCGGCCGCTTCGGCGATCCGGTCGCCGTCGGCGCCCTGGTCGGTCAGGCGATAGCGGTGCGGCGGCAGCACCGGCGGCAGGTCGAGTTCTTCCAGGATGATGTGCGCAGGGAACTCGATGTAGGCCGGACCGGGGGTGCCCGACAGGGCGACGCGGATCGCCTCGCGGACGATCTCGTCGGTCTGGTCGGCATATTCGATGGAACTGGAGAACTTCACCGAATCCTCGATCATCGGCTCCTGCCGCACGAACTGGATGCGGCCCCGGCGCACGCGGCGCTCGGTGATGCGGGCGCGCTGGCCGCCCATCACGATGATCGGATCGTTCTCGACCTTGGCGCACTGGATCGCCGGCATCAGGTTGGCCATGCCCGGCCCGAGCGTGCCGATGCACAGCGCCGGCTTGCCGGTGATACGCGCGGCGGCAGCGGCCATGTGGCCTGCGGACGCCTCGTGGTGCGGCGACACGACGGTCCAGCCGCGCGTTTCCGCTTCGAGGAAGAGGTGCACGAAGTTGGGATCGGGAATGCCGAACAGGGTGCGGATGCCCTCGGCCTCGAACAGGTCGAGGATGCGCTTGAAGACGGGCGTGCCCTTCTTCTTCGCACCGGCCGGAGCCTCGGGGGCGAGCGTGTCAGCCGCAGGCTGGTCGTCGTACATCGTGAGTGCCTTTCTTCTCGATCCGCTTGGGTCACGCTCTGGGGCGCTTTGAACAGTTGGTTAGCGTAAGGTTCCTAATGCTGTCAGGTGAAATCAACAGGGGTGTTCACTGCGACTCGCCTGCTATCGCCGGGGCGACGCTCGAAGCGACTTTTGTGAGCAGTTCGGAGTTGTCCTGACCGAGCGTAGGAGCGGGGCCGCGCACTTTGCCGGGGGTCTTCGAGAACCACGTCGGCACGCCGGGGAATCGCACCGGGCCTTGCGGCGTTTCCACCTCCTCGAAGAAGCCGATGGCATTGAGGTGTTCGTTGTCGAACAGCTCGTCAGTCGATTGCGGCCGGGCGCAGGGGATATGCAGCGCCTGCAGGGTATCGAGCCATTCCTGCGTGGTCCGGGTAAGGAACGTCTCGCCGAGCAGGCCGTAGACGCGGCCGATCTGCTTCGCGCGCTGGGCGAGGGTGGCGAACTCCTCGCTGGCCCAGAGCGGATTCACGGCGGCGACGAAAGCGTTCCAGTGCTTGTCGTTGTAGATGAGTGCGGCGACGTGGCCGTCCTTCGTTTTATACGGCCGCCGGTTGGGCTCGACTGCGCGGTGGTAGTGCGCAGGCGTCGTCGGCGGGGCAAACATCGCGCCGTTGGCATGCTCGACCAGCATGAACGAGGACATCGCCTCGAACATCGTGACTTCGACTTCCTGCCCCTCGCCGGTCCGTTCGCGGTGAAACAGCGCCATCATCGTCGCGTAGAGCGCGTGGAGGCCCGCCACTTTGTCGGCCATGATCGTGGCGACATAGCCGGGCTCGCCGTTCATCAGCCCCTGCACATGGGGGATGCCGCACTCGGCCTGAATGGTGTCGTCGTAGGCGGGCTTGTCGGCCTCGGGCCCCCGGCGCGAATAACCGTAGCAGTTGGTGTAGACGATGTCGGGCCGGATCGCGCGGACCGACTCGTAATCGAAGCCGAGCCTGGCGATCGCCTTGCCGCGCATCGAGTGGATGAAGACGTCGGCGGTGGCGATCAGGCGGCACAGCGATTCGCGGTCTTCCTCTTGCCGAAGGTCGAGCATGACCCCGCGCTTGCCCCGGTTCACGTTGACATAGATGCCGCCCATGCCGGGTACGGGGCCGGTGGTGATCCAGCGGGTATTGTCGCCCTCGGGCGGCTCCACCTTGATCACTTCGGCGCCCATGTCGGCCATGATCTGCGTGGCGTAGGGTCCGAACACCACGCTGGTCAGGTCGATCACCCTGAGCCCCGCCAGAGGGCCGTTAGGTGCCGTTATGGTATCGTTGAGTGCCATTGTGTCGATCTCCCGCGAGACTTGTATATCTATACGCATTACCGTTCAACGTACGCATATCGGAACAATCAGTTGTCTCGGCGGCGCGGCGCTGCTAGCCTTCTCGCAACGGTAAAATGGGCAAGAGGGCCGGAAAAGCGTGGATTTCTCCCTGAATCAGGACCAGCAGGACATTCGCGAAGCGGTCCTGAAGCACTGCTCGCAGTTCCCGGACGAGTACTGGCTCGAAAAGGATCGCTCTGGCGAATTCCCCTTCGAGTTCCACAAGTCGATGGCCGAGGCCGGCTGGCTCGGCGTCGCCATGCCCGAGGCGGTCGGCGGCGCGGGCCTCGGCATCACCGAGGCGGCGGTGATGATGCAGGCGGTGGCGGAAAGCGGTGGCGGGATGACGGCGGCCTCGGCGATTCACGGGCCGGTGTTCGGGCTTGAGCCGGTCACCCTGTTCGGCACCGAAGAACAGCAAAAGCGCATGATTCCGCCGATCCTGTCGGGCGAGGAGAAGATGTGCTTCGCGGTGACCGAGCCCAACACCGGCCTCGACACCACCAGCCTCAAGACCCGCGCCGAGAAGGTGCCGGGCGGCTACAAGGTCAATGGCGAGAAGATCTGGATCACCAACGCTCACGTCGCCGACCGCATGCTCCTCATCGCCCGCACCACGCCGCTGGAAGAGGTCAAAAAGAAGACCGAGGGGCTGACGCTATTCTATTGCAGGATAGACAGAAAATCGGTCGAGCACCGCCTGATCCCGAAGATGGGGCGGCATGCGGTGGGCTCGAACATGCTGTTCATCACCGACCTCTTCATTCCCGAGGAGGACCGCATCGGCGCGGAAGGGCAGGGGTTCAAGATCCTCCTGCAGGGACTCAATCCCGAGCGCGTCCTGCTGGGCGCCGAGGCCACCGGGCTGGGGCGCGTGGCGATAAAGAAGGCGTCCAAATATGCGCAGGAGCGCGTGGTTTTCGGCCGTCCGATCGGCCAGAATCAGGGCATCCAGCACCCGCTCGCCAAGGCCTGGATGCAGGTGGAAGCCGCCAGCCTCATGGTGTTCAAGGCCGCGACCCTGTTCGACAAGGGCCTCGAATGCGGGACCGAGGCGAACGCCGCCAAATACCTCGCCGCCGAGGCCGGTTACGAGGCGTGCCAGACTGCGGTGATGTCGATGGGCGGCATGGGCTACGCGCAGGAATACCACGTCGAGCGCTACCTGCGGGAAGTCATGATTCCGCGCATCGCTCCGGTGAGCCCACACCAGATCATGAACTACATCGCCGAGAGGGTTTTGGAACTGCCGAGAAGCTATTGAGCGTTACCGTCGTCGTCCCGGACTTGATCCGGGACCGGTGGCTGTCTTTAGATAAGGCCCCATCGGCAAGGCGCCCCGGCGCAAGCAAGGCTGGCCCCGGCCAGCGGTCCTGGCCTTCGCCGGGATGACGAATTTGGAGAGACGATGACTTTGGTTCACACCCCCGCCACCGCCCGTTCCTGGCTGTTCGCGCCAGGCGACAGCGAGCGCAAGATGACCAAGGCAATGGAAGGCGAGGCCGACATCGTCCTGATCGACCTTGAAGACGCCGTCGCCCCTGACGCCAAGGCCGCCGCGCGTCCGCTGGTGCATGACTTCATCAAGGCCAACCCCGAGCAGCGCGCGCGCCTGTGGGTGCGGATCAACCCCTTCGACGGGCCGCACACGCTGGCGGACCTCGCGGCGGTGATGCCCGCGCATCCCGGCGGCATCATGCTGCCCAAGGTCTACGGCCGGGCGGATGTGGAGAAGCTGGACCACTGCCTCTCAGCGCTGGAAGTGGCGAACGGGATCGAGGAAGGCTCCACCCCCGTCATCGTCCTCATCACCGAGACGGCCGAGGCGATGTTCCACACCGGCAGCTACAAGGGCGCCCCGCGCGTGGTGGCGGTGACCTGGGGCGCGGAGGACCTTGCGGATTCGATCGGCGCCTCGTCCAACCGCAACGATGATGGTTCCTATTCCTTCACCTACGAACTGGCGCGCAGCCTGACGGTGCTTGGTGCGGCGACGGCCGGGGTCACCGCGATCGAGACGATCAGCGCCGACTTCCGCGACCTCGAAGCCCTGAGAGCCCGCGCCGAGAAGGTCCGCCGCGACGGCTTCAGGGGCATGATGGCGATCCACCCGGCACAGGTGCCCGTTATCAACGCGGCTTTCACCCCCACCGAGGCCGAGATCGCCGAAGCGCAGGAGATCGTCGATGTCTTCGCCGCCAACCCCGGCGTCGGCGCGATCGGCTGGAAGGGTGGCATGCTCGACAGGCCCTATCTTGCCCGCGCCGAGCGGCTGCTGCGGCAGGCGGGTAAGCCGTGAGCATGTATCGTCGTCGTCCCGGACTTGATCCGGGACCGCTGGCCACGAACAGCCCAGAGCCCAGCAGGGCGTCTTGCCGAGAAGGTCCGGCCAAAGATCGCCACCGGTCCCGGATCAAGTCCGGGACGACGGCATGATCGACCTCATCCCCTACCTGCGGCCCGGCGACCACATCGTCTTCGGGCAGGCTTGCGGCGAGCCGACCACGCTTGTCGAGGCACTGGCCGAACAGGGCGCGCGCATCGGCGATCTCCACGCCTTCATCGCCACCAGCTTTTCCGGCCTGTTCACGCCTGAAACGGCATCCGCCTTCCGCCTTTCGTCGATGGGCGCGATCGGGGCGCTGCGCGTGATGGCAAAAGCGAACGCACTCGACGTCATTCCGGTCCACGTCAGCCAGGTCGCGCCGCTCATCACCGCAGGCGTGATGCGCTGCGACGTGGCGATGATCCAGGTCAGCCCTGCCAACGCGGCGGGCGAGCACTCCTGCGGCCTCATTTCCGACTACGTGCGCGCCGCCGTGGACAAGGCCCGCGTGGTCATCGCCGAGGTCAACGAGCAGGTGCCCTTCGTTCCCGGCGAGACGATCCCGGCCAGCGCGATCGACGTGGCAGTGCCGGTCTCGCGCATGCCGGTCGAGGTCATGCCCGCAAAGATCAGTCCGACTGATGAGGCGATCGCGCGGCTCTGTGCGGAATTCATCGGCGACGGTTCGGTGATTCAAACCGGCGTGGGCGCGGTGCCCGATGCGATCCTGCGGCTGCTGCACGACCGGCGCGACCTCGGCGTCCATTCGGGGATGCTGGGTGACGGCCTCGTCGATCTGGCCGAGGCGGGGGTGCTGACCAATGCGCGCAAGGAGATCGACCGGGGCGTCTCGATCAACGGCGCGCTGATCGGCACGCGGCGGCTCTACGACTGGGCGCAAGGGAATCCGGCGATCCGCATGACGCCGACCAGCTATACCCACGACGCGGGGGTGCTGGGGCAGCTCTCTCGCCTCGTCACCATCAATTCGGCGCTGGAAGTCGATCTCACCGGGCAGGTCAATGCCGAGCAGTCCGGCGCGGCCTACATGGGAGGCACTGGCGGGCAGGTGGACTTCGTGCGGGCGGGCGCGCGCTCGCCGGGCGGTGCTTCGCTGATGGTGCTGGCGGCCACGGCAAAAGGCGGAACGATCAGCAAGATCGTGCCCGCGCTTTCCGGTCCCGTCACCAGTGCGCGCAGCGAGGTAGACGTAGTGGTCACCGAGTTCGGGGCCGCGCAGCTCAAGGGCCAGACCCTGGCCGAACGCGCGCGGCGGCTGGCCGCGGTGGCGCATCCGGATTTTCGCGAGGGTCTGGAGCGCGAGGCGTTCGAGATCGCCAGAAGGGGGTTCTGACATGCAGGATGCCGTGCTTTTCAATGCGCGCAAGGACGGCATTGCCGTCATCACCATCAATCGCCCCGAGCAGCGCAACGCCCTCACCCGGGAAGTTCGCGAGGGCCTGCGGGCGGCATGGGCGCAGTTCGAGGCCGATGACGCCCTGCGCATCGCGATCCTTACCGGCAGCGGCAACAAGGCGTTCTGCGCCGGGGGCGATCTCAAGGAGATGGTCGAGACCGGTATGGCCGTGCCTCCGCGTGACATGTACGCATTGCCTTACGACACCATCGAACTGTCGAAGCCGACCATCGCCGCAGTGAACGGCGTCGCTTTCGCGGGCGGTTGGATGATCGCGCAGGCCTGCGACTTGTGCGTGGCCTCCACCGCTGCGAAGTTCGCGATTACCGAGGTCAAGGTCGGGCGCGGCAGTCCATGGGCGGCCCCGCTGATCCACATGATCGGGCAGCGCATTTTTATGGAGATCGTGCTGACCGGCAAGCCGATCAGCGCCGAGCGCGCTTACGAGATCGGCCTCGTCAACCGTCTTGCCGAGCCCGGCGCGGTGCTGGATGCGGCTCTGGATCTGGCGCGCGAAGTGCTGGAAGGCGCGCCGCTCTCGGTGAAGGCTGCGCGCGAGACGGTGATGCTCTCGACCGAGATGGGTCGCAGCGCGGCACTGGCTGCGGCGCGGGCGGCGCATGAGCATGCCTATAACTCGCACGACGCGCAGGAAGGGCCGCGGGCCTTCGCGGAAAAGCGCAAGCCCGTTTGGCAAGGGCGTTAGCTCAGGCCGTCTATCGCCGCCCAGCGGGCGATCCGCGCGGTTCGGGCGCGGTGCCGCGTCATTCCGCCTAGTGCGATGACGGGAACCCGCGCCCGTGCGGACAGCAGTTTCAGCCCCACCGCGCCGAGTGTTTGTGCACCGGGATGCGAAGCGGTTGGAAAGACCGGGGAAACCAGCACCGCGTCTGCTCCGGTCCGATGCGCGATGGCCAGCTCACGCAGCGAATGGACGGTGGCCAAGCGTAGCACGCCTTGCTTGCGGCCCAGCCTTTCGGGCGAGGCATAAACCCCATCCGCCCGCCAGCGACGGGCCAGCGCAGTATCTCCCGCCAGCACCGTGCGATGCCCGTGCCGGCGCGCCAGCCTGAGCAGTGCATCGAACCGCGTCTGCCGCGCCTCGGGAGAAAGATGATAGTGCCGGAACACCAGCCCGGACCCGCGCGGGAGCCGCGCCAGTGCATGCTCCAGCCGCGCATCGTTGCGGGCATCGCTGATAAGCCAGAGCTTGGGAAGGGACGGCTGGCGGTTCTTCACGAGGACGCTATAGCAGCGCGCCATGGATCAGCTACAAGACATCCGCGCCCGCATCGCCAGGTCCGCCGAGATCGCCGGACGCAAGCCCGAGGCGATCGAACTCATCGCTATCTCCAAGACCCACGACGCCGAGGCGATCGAGCCGCTGCTCGCTGCCGGCCAGCGCGTCTTCGGCGAAAACCGCGTGCAGGAAGCCGAGGCGAAGTGGCCCGCCCTGCGCACGGCCTACCCCGACGTTAAGCTGCACCTTGTCGGCCAGCTTCAGTCGAACAAGGCGGAGGATGCCGTCGCGCTGTTCGACTGCATCCATTCCGTCGATCGCCCCTCGCTGGTCGCGGCGCTGGGCAAGGCGATGGAAAAGGCGGCCCGCAAGGTCCCGTGCTTCATCCAGGTCAACATCGGTGCGGAGGACCAGAAGGGCGGTTGCGCCATCGCCGATGTCCCCGTGCTCCTCGCTTCGGCGCGGGAAGCGGGCATTCCCGTCGTCGGCCTGATGTGCGTCCCCCCCGCCGGGATCGAGGCGGCGCCGTTCTTCGCGCTGCTGGCAAAGATCGCGGCCGACAATAACGCCGATGGGGGGCTCGACCAGCTCTCGATGGGCATGAGCGATGATTTCGAGACCGCCGTGCTGCTCGGCGCTACACAAGTGCGCGTCGGCAGCGCACTGTTCGGCAAGCGCGCGTGACAATGGAGCGCACCGAAAAGCAGAAGATGCTGGCGGGCGAGCCCTACCGCGCATCCTGCCCGGAAATCGTTGCCGACCAGCGCGCGGCAGCCGAATGGATGGCCGCGTACAACCGCACCATCGACCTTGCCGACCGCGATGCACTGCTGCGCGAACGCTTCGCCGCGGTGGGCGAAGGGGCGACCATCCGGCCGCCGTTCCATTGCGACTACGGGTACAACATCAGTCTCGGGCGCGGGGTGTTCCTGAACTTCAACTGCGTCATCCTCGACGTGGTGGAGGTGACCATCGGCGACGGAACGCAGATCGGCTCGGGCGTGCAAATCCTGACGGCGGACCACCCACGCGATCCGGTCGAACGGGCGAGCGGCCTCGAATGGGGCGTGCCCATCCGCATCGGGCGCAATGTCTGGATCGGCGCCGGGGCGCTCATCATGCCGGGCGTTACGATCGGAGATGATGCGATTGTCGGTGCGGGGAGCGTGGTGACGCGTGACGTAGCCGCAGGGGTTACCGTCGTGGGAAGTCCGGCCAAAGCCAGAAGGTGAGGGAGACGCAGGGGTTTACCACCCCTGCACCCCGTATACCGTCGAGGTCGCGCGCGTAGCTTCGTTACGCACTGACGCTTCGTCGGGAGACTTGTAGCCTGCGGCGCAATATGTGCCTGACGCCGCTGCACGCACGGCGACGACAGTAACGGGGTCTGGGGCGATGGCCCCAGATTCTCCCCTTTTTCCTTCTTACTTCGGCGTATCCAGCTCGTTGCCGGTCAGCGTCACGATATGCAGCAGGTTGGTGGAGCCCGGCACGCCGAACGGCACGCCAGCCAGCGCCACCAGCCGCGATCCGGCCGCGCCGAAGCCGTGGCGCAGGGCCATGCGCTTGCCTTTGGCGATCATCTCCTCGAAGCTGCCGATGTCGCGGGTGACGACGGCGTGTGCGCCCCACAGCAGTGCGATGCGGCGTGCGGTGGGCTGCGAGGGCGTGAGCACCAGCATCGGCGCGGCGGGGCGTTCGCGGGCCACGCGGCGGGCGGAGCCGCCCGAGCCGGTGAACACCACAATGCCTTCGATCGTCAGGGTATCGGCGATCTGCGCGCAGGCTTCCGACAGGGCGTCGGCGCTGGTCGCGTCGGGCGGGGTACGGGTGAGGTGGATGCGTTCGCGATAGGTCGTGTCGCTTTCGACCTTGGCGGCGATGCGGTCCATGATGGTCACCGCCTCGACCGGCCACTGGCCCGCTGCCGTCTCAGCCGAGAGCATGACCGCGTCGGCGCCGTCGTAGACCGCGTTCGCGACGTCGGAGACTTCGGCGCGGGTGGGCGAGGGGCTGGTGATCATCGATTCCAGCATCTGCGTGGCGACGACGACCGGCTTGCCCAGCGCGCGGGTCTTTTCGATGATGTGCTTCTGGATCGGCGGCACTTCCTCGGGCAGCAGTTCCACGCCGAGGTCGCCGCGTGCGACCATGATGCCGTCCGACAGCTCGATGATCTCGTCGAGGCTTTCGACGGCTGCGGGCTTTTCGATCTTGGCCATGATCGCGCCCTGGCCGCCCGACAGGCGGCGCGCTTCAGCGACGTCCTCGGGGCGCTGGACGAAGGAGAGACCGATCCAGTCCGCCTTCTGCTCGACCGCGAAAGCGAGGTCGCGGCGATCCTTCTCGGTCAGGGCCGGGATCGGGATCAGGGCATCGGGAATATTGACGCCCTTGCGATCGGAGATCGGGCCGCCGACTTCGGCGCTGCACAGTATCGCGTCCGGTTCGGCGCGGATGACGATGAGGCGCAGCTTGCCGTCGTCGATCAGCAGGCGCTGGCCCTTCTGGAGGATGCCGAAGAGTTCGGGATGCGGCAGGCAAACGCGTTCGTCGTTGCCCGGGGTCGGGTCACGGTCGAGCGTGAAGTGGGCGCCGTGGCGCAGGAAGGCCTTGCCGCCCTCGAACTGGCCGACGCGCAGCTTGGGGCCTTGCAGGTCGCACAGGATCGCGACGGGGCGCTCCAGGTCCTTCTCGACCGCGCGGATGTTGGCGATCGTCTCGCGGTGGGTGTCGTGGTCGCCGTGGCTCATGTTGACGCGGAAAGCGTCGGCGCCGGCCTTGAGCAGCTTGGCGATCGTCTCCTTGTCGCGGCTTGCCGGGCCCAGCGTTGCGAGGATCTTTACCTTGCGCTGGCGCTTGATGCCGCGATGGTGGGGAGAACGACGATAGGGCCCATTTGCGTTCAGGGCGCCCGAAGGAATGGTGCTGACCAAGTTTACTGCCTCTTCCGGAAACTGGGCCCCATATGGCAAAGGCGTGATGACAAACCAAGGACGATCGGTGCGATTATGAACGGCAAGGATAACATTGATACGATAGATGACGCCGTGGCCGCTGCCGCGTTCCGTCGCCTTGTGCGCCACCTCCAGCAGCGCCACGATGCCGAGAACATCGACCTGATGGGGTTGGCGGGCTTTTGCCGCAATTGCCTGGCCGACTGGATTCGCGATGCGGGGTACGAAGGCGACAAAGCTGCCGCCCGCGCGGTGATCCACGGGATGCCGTTCGACGAATGGAAGGCAAAGCACCAGAGCGAAGCCACGCCGGAACAGATCGCGCGGATGGAAGAGAGCCTGAAGAAGAACGGCGGGACGCATTGACCTTTACGTCGTCCCGGACCTGATCCGGGACCGCTGGCCGTGAACGGCCTACTTGGCTGCGCGCGCTGCGATCTCTCACCGAAAGACAGCCACCGGTCCCGGATCAGGTCCGGGACGACGAGCCTGCCTGTCAGGGCGTCGCCACCTTCATCAGCACGATCCCGCTGAGGA
This sequence comes from Novosphingobium sp. HR1a, assembly GCF_015594425.1. Lineage (NCBI taxonomy): Bacteria > Pseudomonadati > Pseudomonadota > Alphaproteobacteria > Sphingomonadales > Sphingomonadaceae > Novosphingobium > Novosphingobium sp. HR1a. The sequence goes on along the minus strand of NZ_JABXWS010000051.1, from coordinate 47,743 downwards.
TCAGTCCGGCGGCGAGCAGGCGCATGGCGCTTGCCGATTCGCCCATGAACACGATCCCCGCCGCGAAAGCGCCCACCGCGCCGATGCCGGTCCACACGGCATAAGCCGTGCCCAGTGGCAGGGACCGCATCGCGGCGGCGAGCAGGCCGAAGCTCGCCAGCATCGCGGCCAAAGTCACGACGCTGGGCCACAGGCGCGTGAAGCCCTCCGACTGTTTCATGGAAAACGCCCAGACCACTTCGAGCAGGCCGGCGATGGCGAGAAGAACCCAGGGCATTCGGCAATCTCCTTATGAGGCGATTCCCGGGCCGTCCCGGACTTGAAGCTCCGTCGAAGGAGACGCACGAACGTGGTCGGCGCACTGGCCAGATAGGAAAGTGCGGCTTTGGGGGCAACCCTTTGCGCGTCCTCCACATGATTTCCACAGGGGGGCGCTTTGCCCGAATCCTGTTGTCTCGCTATCAGCGCCGCCAACCGATTCACCAGCATTTACCGGAGCACGTACCCCCATGGCCGAAACCACCGACGATCGCCTGCGCCTGCTGATCGAGCGCGTCGAGCGCCTGGAAGAGGAAAAGAAGGGCATCTCGGACGACATCCGCGACGTCTACAACGAAGCCAAGGCCGTCGGCTACGACGTCAAAATCATGCGTGCCATCGTGCGCCTGCGCAAGATGAAGCCCGACGACCGCCGCGAAATGGACATGCTGCTCGACACCTACAAGTCGGCCCTTGGCATCGACTGATCCTCATTCCTCCCCGAGCCTGCTCGGGGAGGGGGACCGCCCGCGCAGCGGGTGGTGGAGGGGGCGTCAGCTCCCCAGTTGCACCAGCACCATGGCCGCCGCATTGGCGCAGCCGTGCTGGAGCATCGAGGCCGGAAGGCCGATGCGCTGGCGCGTGAAGCCCAGCAGCACGCCTGCCCACAATTGCGGCAACACCATCGGCAGCGCGAGCGCGGATATGGTCGGGTAGTTCATCAGATGGACGCCTGCGAACAGTAGCGCCGCCAGCCAGAACACCGCCGGATAAGCCGCCGCATAAGTGGAAGACGTCGGACGCTTGCGCAGCCACAGCCACCCTCCGACAGCGGCGACCACGAGCGCCAGCAGCGATCCTGCCAACACCAGCGGCTGCAGTGATTTCGCCATGACGGCCAGCCCCGCGAACAGGCCGAAGCACGGCAGCAGCCATAGCGCGCGGGGGCGTCCGGTCTGCCAGCCACGGAAGATCATCTCCTCCAGCACCGGTGCGATCACGATGGTGATCGGCAGCAGCCAGCCTGCCGGCAGCTTGTCGAAGGCGTCGGGCAGCGGCTGGCCCATCGTCTTCTGGTAGAGCCCGAGCAGCGGCAGGATCACCAGCAGAAGCCCGCCGATGTGCAGCACCGTCAGCAGCGCCAGCCGGGGCCATGCCTCACGCGACCGCAGGCCGATGGGCGCAAGTATGCGCGGCCGGGCGACGAAGCTCGCCAGTTCGCGCAGCAGGGCAGAGGGTACTGAGGAGCTTGTTTCGATCCGGGTCGCCATGCTTCGTTCTATCCCCGATTTCCTTGCCAATTCGTTGTCTTGCCAGCACCGTGAGACGGTGCAACCTTGGCGGTCCAGCGAAGGAGAGCGCGCCGATGATCGTCACCACCACTCCCACCGTCGAAGGCCAGCCAGTCCGTGACTATCTGGGTATCGTCACTGGCGAAGTCATCGTCGGCGCCAACCTCGTGCGCGATCTCTTCGCCGCCGTCACCGACATCGTCGGAGGTCGCTCCGGCAAGTACGAGGAAGTCCTCCAGCGCGCCCGCCGCGAGGCGTTGAAGGAAATGGAAGCGGAGGCGGAGAAGCTGGGCGGCAACGCCGTGGTCGGCGTGGACATAGACTACGAGGTGATCGGATCGCACGGTTCGATGCTGATGGTAAGCTGTTCCGGAACTGCCGTCGTCCTGTAGCAGACCGACTCCGGTTGCCCTTTGGGGTGCCCCTGTTGTAAGGCCCGCGCCACTTCATTCATCGCAAAGACCCGTGGACTCATGGGCAGGCAACGAGCGGACCGATGGCAGGCCATTCCAAATTCAAGAACATCATGCATCGCAAGGGTGCGCAGGACAAGAAGCGCTCGGCGCAGTTCTCCAAGCTCAGCCGCGAAATTACCGTCGCGGCGAAGATGGGCATGCCCGACCCGGACATGAACCCGCGCCTGCGCGCCGCCGTCAACGCGGCCAAGGCGCAGTCGATGCCCAAGGACAACATCCAGCGCGCGATCGACAAGGCGAGCAAGGGCGACGCCGAGAACTACGAGGAAGTGCGCTACGAGGGCTACGGCCCCAGCGGCATCGCCATCATCGTCGAGGCGCTGACCGACAACCGCAACCGCACTGCTACCAACGTGCGCACCGCCTTCGCCAAGAACGGCGGCAACCTCGGCGCCTCGGGCGCGGTTTCGCACGGCTTCGAACGCCTCGGCCTAATCGAGTACCCCGGCAGCGTGGGTGACGAGGACAAGGTCCTCGAAGCCGCGATCGAAGCGGGCGCCGAAGACGTGCAGAGCGACATGGGCGACGGCGACGAGAACCCTGGCAGCCACCAGATCTGGGTTTCGGTCGATGCGCTCCACGAAGTCGCGCGCGAGCTGGAAAAGACCCTGGGCGAAGCCGAAGGCGTCAAGCTGGCATGGAAGCCCAACCTCACCGTCGATGTCGACGCGGACACCGTCAGCACGCTGATGAAGCTGGTCGACACCCTCGAAGACGACGACGACGTCCAGACCGTCTGGGGCAACTACGAGATTTCGGACGAGGTCATGGAAACGCTCGGCTGATATGCTGGCACTGATCGCCCGCGCCCTGCTTTCGGGCGTTCTCATCGTGGCGATCGCGGAAATCGGCAAGCGCCTGCCCGCTCTGGGTGCGCTTGTCGCTTCGCTGCCGCTGGTCTCAGTACTGGGCATGATCCTGCTGTGGCAGGCCCGCCCGGATGCCGAGAACATGGCGGTCCATGCCGGGGCGACGTTCTGGTACGTGCTCCCCTCGTTGCCGATGTTCCTGCTGATGCCCGTCCTGCTGCGCAATGGCCTTGGTTTCTGGGCCTCGCTGCTGGCCGGGTGCGTGCTGACCATCGTGCTCTATTCGCTGATGATGCATTTCGGGCCGCGGCTCGGGCTGAAGGTCTGACATCATGATTATCCTCGGCATCGACCCCGGCCTGACCTGCACGGGCTGGGGCGTCGTCGCCAAGAGCGGCAGCCGCCTCAGCCATGTCGCCAACGGCCAGATCCGCACCAACGCCAAGGCCGGAATGGCCGAGCGGCTGGTCGAACTCGACGCCGCGCTGACCGATGTGATCCTCCAGCACCGGCCCGATACCGGCGCGGTGGAGGAAGTCTTCGTCAATGTGAACCCGCAGTCGACCCTCAAGCTGGGGCAGGCGCGCGGTGTCGCGATGCTGTCCGTGGCGCGCGCCGGGATTCCGGTGGCGGAATATTCGACCAAGCTGGTGAAGAAGGCGATCGTCGGCACCGGCGGGGCGGCGAAGGCGCAGATCCAGGCGATGCTGATGGTGCTGCTGCCGGGCGTGAAGCTGGCGGGCGAGGACGCCGCCGATGCTCTGGCGGTGGCGATTACCCATGCGAATATGCTGGGCAGTCACAGATAAAAGGGAAGTCCTGGGGCCATCGCCCCAGACCCCAAACTGTCGTTGTCGCGCGCGCAGCAGCGGCGGCCTAACATTACGCCGCAGGCTTTCAATGTCTCCCGGCTCACCGTCTGACATGACGAAGCGGCGCGCGTGGCCTCGACGCTATACGGGGTGCAGGGGTGGTAAGGCCCTGCTTGCCTCTCTTTTCCTCTGGCGCCCCGAATCCCTTCCTGCCATAGGAACAAACCATGATCGCCAAGCTGACAGGATTGCTCGACGACACCGGCGCCGACTGGGCCATCATCGACGTCAACGGAGTGGGCTACCTCGTCCATTGTTCGGCGCGGACGCTGGACCATCTCGGTATCCGGGGTGATCGCGTCGTCGTCCATACCGAGATGCAGGTTTCGGAAACCGACCAGCGCCTGATCGGCTTCACGTCCGGGGCGGAGCGCAACTGGTTCCGTCTGCTGACGGCGGTGCAGGGTGTCGGCTCGAAGGTAGCGCTGGCGATCCTCTCCGCTTTGACGACCGAGGAACTCCAGCGAGCCTGTGCGGGCGGCGACAGCGCCATGGTGGCGCGCGCGAACGGCGTCGGGCCGAAGCTGGCGAGCCGCATCGTCAACGAACTCAAGGACAAAGCCGGCGGCATGCTCACCGCGCCGGGGGCGTCCGGCATCGTGGCGGTGGCGCCTGCGGGCTCGGCCAGCGCCGATGCGGTCTCGGCCTTGCAGAACCTTGGCTTCAAGCCTGCGGTGGCGGCGACGGCGGTTGGCAAGGCGGTCGATCAGCTTGGTGAGGATGCGGCGCTGGGCGACCTCATGCGCGTGGCGCTGAAGCTGGCGACGGGGTGAAGATCATGTCTCAGGTCAAACTCGACATTCCTGCAGAGCAATTACAATGGATCGAAAAAAAGGTTTCGCAGGGGCGCTTCCTTGATGCTGCTGAATATGTCCGGCATCTTGTTCGCCGTGATTTGGAGCGCACAGAGCAGGAAGCGACCGCATCGGGGCATCCGCTCAAATGAGCTTCGTGGATCAATACGAGGATCGACAGCCGCCGCGGATGCTGCCGACGATTTTTGGGATCTTAGCAAGCCCGATTAGCATCGCCATTGTGCTATGCGTTATATCTTGGTCCTTTGCGCCTGGATTTATCGGACTGGCACTGCCGCTATGCCTTTTGGTCGGTGTTCCCGTAGCACTCGGTGTCAGAAAGCGAATGACGCTGACGTTTCCAAATTGCGCACTGGCGGGCGGCACGTCCGGGTTCCTGACCGCGCTTATGATCATGATCGTCGCGGCCATACGCGACACGTATTATGAAATTGGCAGCTCTTTCTTCATACTGACCTTTGGTGGCGTTGTGTGCGGAGGCATAGCTTTCCCGTGGATCAGATGGATGGATCTGCGCTTTCCAGCTACAGGCCATTCATGACCGACAACCCCATCCTTTCCCCCAATCGCCAGGTCGAGGACGCCGATGCCGCGCTTCGGCCCAAGACGCTCGCCGAGTTCGTCGGGCAGGCGGCGGCCAAGGACAACCTGCACGTCTTCATCGAAAGCGCCAAGTCGCGGCGCGAGGCGATGGACCATGTGCTGTTCTTCGGGCCTCCGGGCCTTGGCAAGACGACGCTGGCGCAGATCGTTGCGCGCGAACTGGGCGTGGGTTTTCGCGCCACTTCCGGTCCGGTCATCGCCAAGGCGGGCGACCTCGCCGCGCTGCTGACCAATCTGGAGCAGGGCGACGTCCTGTTCATCGACGAGATCCACCGTCTCAATCCCGTGGTCGAGGAAGTGCTCTATCCGGCGATGGAGGACCGCGCGCTGGACCTCATCATCGGCGAAGGTCCGTCGGCGCGCTCGGTGCGGATCGACCTGCCGCCGTTCACGCTGATCGGCGCGACGACCCGGCAGGGCCTGCTGCAGACGCCTCTACGGGACCGTTTCGGCATCCCGGTGCGCCTGCAGTTCTACACCGTCGAGGAACTGGAGAAGGTCGTCAGCCGCGGCGCGGGCCTGCTCGGCATCGGCATCGACAAGGGCGGAGCGACCGAGATTGCCCGCCGCGCACGCGGTACTCCGCGTGTCGCGGGGCGCCTTATGCGGCGGGTGCGCGATTTCGCGCATGTGGCGGGATCGGACACCATTACCCGTGCGATCGCCGACGATTCGCTCACCCGGCTGGAAGTGGACGCCATTGGCCTCGATGCGCAGGATCGCCGGTATCTGAGGATGATCGCGGACATCTACAAGGGCGGCCCGGTGGGCGTGGAGACGCTGGCGGCGGGACTGTCCGAACCACGCGACACGATCGAGGAAGTGATCGAGCCGTACCTCATCCAGTTGGGCCTTGTCGCCCGCACGGCACGGGGACGTTGCCTCAATGATAGGGGTTGGAGCCACCTTGGCATGACCCCTCCTGCGGGGCCGCAGGGCGGGTTGTTCGATTCGGAAGGGTGAGTGCGCCAAGCGGCACATTCGCCGCAAAAGCGTCGGTCTGCTTTACAACCCGCCGAACCAACAGTCCCGTTTCGGTACACCCTCTGAGTTAGAATGATAAATTAACCCAGTTTCCCGCATCGGGACGGTGAATTGCGGGTGAATGACGTTGCCGCATTAACGTGTCTCTGCGTTGTTTCTGGCAGATGGATGCACGGTAGCCCCAGAGGGCCTTCGGGCCTCCGGTGCGAAACAAAGAGAGCAACGCGTTATGTCGGTTCGGATGGCCCTTGCTAAACTGTCTGCCTGTGCGGCGGGCTGTGCCGTGATCGGCGGCGGCGCCGTTCACGTCGCCGAGACGCAGTCGGCGAAGACCGAGTACCGCAAGGTGAAGATGGCCAAGGCCGCCCCGGTAAAGAAGCGCCCGGCCCAGCGCCTCGTCCGGAAGGACCAGCCCCGCACCACCAAGCGCGTGCGCAAGATCATCAAGCGGACCTGCTGCGACCAGCCGCAGATGGCGATGGTGCCGATGCCCGCGCCGTACATGCCGCCCGCGCCGGGTCCGTCCTACTCGGGCGGCAGCGGCGGCGCGCCGGTAGTGATCGGCGGCGGCGGTGGCGGCTTCGGCGGCTTTGGCGGCGGGTTCTTCGGCGGCTTCTTCGGAGGCAGCGGCGGCGGTGGCGGCGGCAACGTCGTGATCACCTCGACCAGCAGCGGCGGCGTGACTTCCACGACCGGCGGTGTCACTTCGACTTCGGGCGGCGTCACGTCCACCACGGGCGGTGTGACCTCGACCAGCGGCGGCGTCACCTCGACCTCCAGTTCGAGCACCGGTGGCCTGACCTCCACGACCACGACCGGCGGGATCACCTCGACCACGTCGACCAGCTCGGGCAACGTGACCAGCACCAGCAGTTCCAGCTCGTCCTCGTCCTCGTCGTCTTCTAGCTCCAGCTCCAGTTCGTCCTCCAGTTCCTCAAGCGGCGGTGACGATCATTCTTCCGGCGGCGCGACCTCCACGGGATCGTCCAGCGGTTCGTCGTCCAGCTCGTCTTCGTCGTCGGGGTCTTCCTCGACTTCGGGCGGTTCGACCGGCTCGACTTCGTCGAGCAGCTCCAGTTCCTCGTCTTCCTCTTCGTCGTCCAGTTCGTCCTCGGGTGGTTCGACCACGAGCACGTCGGGCGGCACCGATGTACCCGCTCCGCCGATGCTGATCCTGTTCGGCGCGGCGGCTGCAGCTATCGTCGGACGACGCCGGCTGGCCCGCGCGAAGGCGGCCTGACATCTGAACACGGGGAGGGCGACGCCAAAGGCGGTGCCCTATGTGGAAGGGCGAGGTTCGCGGACCTCGCCCTTTTCATATGTTTTGCAAGGCCCGGCGTCTTTTACGGCCGGTTAACCAGAAATGCCCGATACGGCCTCTCGAAGCACAGCCGAGTTTCGCGGGGCCGATTCATGAAGATGGAACCTATCCTGCCGTTCGCCGAACGGACCTGCCCACGCCTCTCGGTGGTGGTGCCATGCTATAACGAGGAGGCCGTTCTCCTCATGCTGGAAGCACGGCTCGCGGCCGCCTGCCGGGAACAAGTGGGCGAGGACTACGAGATCGTCCTCGTCAACGACGGCTCCACTGATCGCACCTGGCCGCTGATCTGCGTACTGGCCGAGCGCAACCCGCGCGTTCTGGGCGTCGACCTCTCGCGCAACCATGGGCAGCAGCTGGCAGTGACAGCCGGACTGCAGATATGTCGCGGCGACCTGATCATGATGATCGACGCGGACCTGCAGGACCCTCCGGAACTTCTTGGCGCAATGATCGAGAGGATCGAGGCGGGCGCGGACGTCGCATATGGCCAGCGCGTGGCGCGGCACGGTGAAAGCGCTTTCAAGCGGGGAACCGCATCGCTTTTCTACAAATTGCTCAACCGATTGTCGGAGCAGAACATCCCCGTCGATACCGGTGATTTCCGGCTGATGACCCGGCGCGTGGTCGATCAACTCAACGCCATGCCCGAGCGCTGTCGCTTCATGCGCGGCATGGTCAGCTGGCTGGGGTTCGAGCAGGTTGCCGTACCCTACGAACGCGATGCGCGCAGGGCGGGTGAAACGAAGTATTCCGTGCGGCGCCTGATGAGCCTTGCCATCGACGCCATCACGAGCTTTTCGACGGTGCCCCTGCGGCTGGCCTCTCATCTCGGCGTCCTGTCGGGATTTGCGGGGTTCGCACTCCTGTTCTGGGCGATCTGGCGCTGGTCCGAGAACGGGGTGATCATCGGCTGGACCAGCACGATCGCGGTCATGCTGATCATGGGTAGTATCCAGCTGATCATCCTCGGCGTTTTCGGCGACTACCTCGGGCGGCTCTATATCGAAAGCAAAGGGCGGCCGCTGTTCATCGTGCGCGAGGTGCGCAGCCAGTCGCGGGCGAGCGAGCGCGGACCTGTGGTGATGCCGCTGACGGTCGGCGCCTTCGATCCGCGGGTCTGACGTCCTGCCGATGACCCTGACAATGGCCGCGTTGCGCTTCGGGCTGGTGGGTGTGCTGAACACGATCGTCGGCTTGGCCGTAATCTGGGCGCTGCTGCGGCTGGGGGTGGGCGACTATCCGGCCAACGCCTGCAGCTACGGAGTGGGTGTGTGCTGCTCCTTCGTGCTCAACCGGACCTGGACATTCGAGGTGCGCGGGCCGGTCGCTTCCACGGAAGTGGCGCGGTTCCTCACCGTCTTCGCGCTGTCCTACGGCGCGAACCTGGGCATGCTGACGCTGATGCGCGGGCTCGGCTTCGCGCAGAGCCTGATCGGGCAGGGCGCGGCGATGGCGGTTTATTCGGCCTGCTTCTTCCTCCTGTCCCGCCATTTCGTCTTCGCTCCGGGGCGCGCCGCGCGATGACGGGGCAGTCGGGAACGATCCCGCTGCGCTGGTGCGCGGCGCTGGTGCTGCTGGCCGCCGTGCCGCTGTTCTGGCCGGTGGTGCCGCCGCTGACCGACCTGCCCGGGCACATGTCGCGCTACATGGTGCAGATGGACGGCGGACGCAGCGCCGATCTGGCGCAGTGGTACAGCTTCCGGTGGGGCCTGCTCCCTAACCTCGGCGCCGATCTGCTCGCCTGGGTGTTCGAGCCGATCGTCGGCCTGAGGCTGGCGGTGAAGGCCATTGCGATCCTGATCGTGATGCTGCAGGTCGCGGGTTACCTCTGGCTGTCGCGCGCGGCGCATGGGCGGGTGGCGGTGACCGCGCTGTTCGCGGTGCCGCTGGCGCTGGGCAATCCGTTCCAGTTCGGGTTCCTCAACTTCACGCTGGGCATGGCGCTCGTCACGCTCGCACTGGCCTGGTGGATCAGTCCGTCGATGGCGGACAACCCGCGGCGGCGCTGGCTGGTGTTCTGCCTGGTCGCCTGCGTCATCTGGGTGTGCCATCTGGCCGCATGGGCGACTTTGTGCGTGCTGGTCGGGTGTTGTGAACTGGCCGGACGTTTCGAGCGATCCGGGCGCCTGCTGCCGGCGCTGTGCGGCGGGTTCCTTGCCAGCACCTGCCTGTTGGTGCCGCAGCTGGCGAGCATGGCGTGGCCGAACCCGGCCGGGCACCTGCCGAACGAGAACTGGTTCCGGCTGGGGCTCAAGATCTATCACTTCGCCAACGTTCTGGCGGATCGATGGGACGCTTGGGATTACCTCTGCGCGGCCGGACTGCTCGCCCTGATCGTGGCTGTCTGGCGCTCGCCGCGCTTTGCCCTGCACAAGGGGTTGGCGCTGGGCACGATCGTGCTGCTGGTGGTGTTCATGGTCATGCCGGGCACGATCTACGGGTCGGCCTATGCCGACATGCGCCTGACGCCCATGATCTATGCGCTGGCGCTGATCTGCGCGCGGCCGCTCGACCTTGGTGCGTGCAGGCAGCGGATGCTTGTGGTCGCCGGGATCGCCTTCGTGGCCTTGCGCCTCGTCGGCAACACGGTGAGCATGGCCGCCTGGGACGAGCAGATCAGCAAGGAGCAGGCCGTGGTCGAGCACGTCCCGCGCGGCTCGCAGCTGCTGACCTTCATCGCGCTGCCTTGCGTCAACTTCATCCGGCAGCAGGCGCGGGTGCGCGATGTTCACGTCGCCAGCTATGCGATGATGCGCCGCCATGCCTTTGCCAACGACCAGTGGGCGATGCCGGGCGGTCAGCTCATGAGCATCGACAACCCTGCCGCCGGTCCCTTCATCGACGCGCAGACCGGGGCGCTGGTCGGCGAGAGTTGCCAGGGGTTCAACCAGCTGCTCACGGCGATCGACCGGGTGCCTGACGGCATTCCCCGGTTGTGGGTGGTCTGGCACGTGCCCGAACTGCCGCTCGCCGGGTGGCGGCCGGTGGCGCGCTCGGGAGATTCCGTGCTGTACCTTCGTCAGATGCCATAGCGGCGCTTGACCGCACGGTAGCGTTCAAGGCGCATCACCTCGCGCTCGGCCGGATCGACCAGGGCGGTGTCGGCCGGGAGATGCTCGATCAGCCGGTTCCTCGGTACGAGCCGGGTCTGGAACCTTGCGGTGTCCTGCGTCAGCAGGTTGCGATAGGTCAGGTTGCCCTCCCGAAACCGCTGCGTGTCGAGCCAGTTGTGGACGCCCGGATCGTCGTGGGCGAGCACCAGCCGCACCACGCCGTCGCCATCGACGCGGGTGCGCGCGGGCGTGTAGCTGACCGGCCGGTGCAGAAAGTCCATCGAGCCCATGAAAGCGCCGCCCATGCCGAAGATCCAGAAGCCGGGGTGCGCGTCCATCTCGACGATCAGCGCCTCGTCCGGTTCCAGCCGCCAGACCATGTGCGCCGCCATCCGCCCGCGCTTCGCGTCGGAGGCATCGTTGGCAGTCCGGTCGGGAGGGAAGGCGCCCAGCGCATGCGGATCGCACACGCCGCGCGAGGTCAGCCACGAATGCTCCGGCCAGTCGTGCATCAGGCCGGTGACGAAGGCACCCGCCCAGTCCATCGCCTCGATCATTTTCGCAGGTGTGGGCAGCGGCCTTGCGCCTGCGGTGTCCAGTGCTTCGATGGTCAGGGAGGTGGGGGTTTCGTCCCAGCCATCGAAGGCTTCGCGGATGAACAGCTTGCGGCTGCCCGGCGTGGTCGGGAGCCAGTTGCCCGGCCGGGGTTCACCGCCGACGAAGAGTTCGAAATCGCCTCGCGCGTCCGCCTCGATCTGCGCGCCGAGGATGTTGCACTCGGGAATGTCGCCGAAGGGCTCGTGAAGCGAGGGCCAGTCGGTGCCGGGGATAGTCTCGGGGCGGGGGCCTTGCACGGTGATGTTCAGCCAGCGCGCGGTGCCCTTGCGGCCGGTCAGGCGATACGTGCGGTTTCCGTCGATCCAGGCCTGCCGATACGTGAAGTCGGCGACGTCTCCCCCCAGCTTGCGTGTCGGCGTGACGAAGGGGTGTATCTGCGGGAACGCGGTATCGCGCGTCTCCAGCGCGAGGTCGAACGCCTGCCCCAGATTCTGCGTCAGGAAGCGAAAGGCGTCCGCGCGCTGGAGTGGATTGGCGGGATTGGCGTCCTTGAAGGCGCTGTGACCAGCGCTTTTCAGGCGGTCGCAGAATTGCTCCCATGCTACGCGCAATAGGGCATCGTCGGGTCCATCGCCAAAGGCCATGTCAGGCTCCCAGTCGGTCGAGCATGTCGGAAAGGGCGCGGGCGGCGCGCGTGCAGGCTTCGCGCGGGCCTTCCGCCTCGATGCGCGGGCCTACGAGTTCGAGGTCGAACAGCCCGGTGTAGCCAAGGTCGAGCACATCGCACAGGATCGCCTCGAGCGGGATCGCGCCATCTCCCGGCACCGCGCGGCAGGGCGTGCTGCGATCGCCGAGAACATAGTCGCTGACTTGCACCAGCCCCGCCAGCGGCATCGCGTCGGCCAGCTTTCCGCGCAAGTCGGCCTCGGTCCAGCATGCATGCAGTTCGACGCAGACATCGATCGCGGCCATCCGGGCGAGGCGGACGGCATCGGGCAGGGTGTGGGCCATGTGGATGTCGGCGTTGAGCGGAGAGGCGTTTTCCACCAGCAGGCGAATCCCCGCCCGCTGCGCCGCATCGCGGCAGGGGGCGAGCAGGTCGGCGAAGCGCTGTGCTGCGGCCTCCCAGGACAGTGCACCGCGTCCTCCGGTGAGGAGATAGATTGCGGGCGCGCCCACTTCAGCCGCGACCTCGATAACACCGAGCAGGTTCGCCGCCGCCTTCCCGGTGTCGCGTTCAAGGTCGGGATGGAGGGCGAAGAGGTGGTTGATGCACCCGATCTGCACCGGGCTTTCGCGTGCCGCCGAGCGGGCTTCCTTCGTTTGCAGGCACGGCGCGGCGAGTGTGCAGTGCTGCACGCCGATGCTGCGGCAGAAGTCCAGGAAATCTGCGGTTGGCTCGGTGATCAGGGCCACCTGATGCAGGCTGACGCGCGGGTGCATCGGCGGTTACCTGCGCACTTCGATCGGCACGCCGAAGCGCTCGCGGAAAGGCGCGAACTCGGCGTTGAGATCGTCGATGCAGTAGCCGGCGTCGATGAGCACCCGCGTCGAGTAATGGAACTTGCCGTGGCGATCGCCGCGATTCTCGGCGAGGTAAGCGCGCATGGCGTCCTCCTGTCGCGGCCCGAATGCGCGGTCGGCGAATCGGTAGTAGCCGCGCACGGTGCCGATGGGATCGGCGACGAAATCGGCATAGCGCACGTGATGAATGCGCGGGTCATCAACCAGTGGGTCGGTCATGGTATGGCCGATCGACCAGCGCACGCGTTCGACGTGCGCGCGCGCCTCTTTCACGAGGTCGATCGGACCGACGATGCCTTCCATGATGTCGGCCATCATCATCGTCGAACTGGCCGCGACCATCACCGGGTCGCGGTGCAGCCAGACCAGCGTGGCGTCGGGATAGGCGTCGAAGAACGCCGCAAGGCGCGTGGTGTGAAAGCCCTTGAGCACCCAGTATTTGCGCGGGCGACGGAACTGGAAGGCCTGCAGCATGGCCTTGTGGATGCGGTACTGTGCGACTGGATCGGTAGGCAGGCCCATCGACAGGTTCTGCATCGGCACCCGCCACCAGGCGGTGGGCGTCATCACGCGAAAGTCGAAAGCCCAGGTCCGCTCGTCTTCGGGCAGGCCGTGGCCGAGCATGTCATTGTAGGGGTGGCAGTGCAGCCACTTGGCCATCTTCGCGTTGATTTCCCGCCATTCCTCGTCGGCGAGACGGTAGCGAGGGTCATCGCCCGTAACGGTCCCGGGCGGCGGCGATGGATGCATGACCTCGGCGAAGCGCAGCGCCCGCGCGTCCGGGTCCACCGACATCAGCGCATGCATCAGCGTGGTGCCAGATCGAGGCTCGCCGCTGGCGAACATCGGCCGTTCGATCACTTCGTCCGCCAAAGGAAACGCGCTGCGATCGTGGAAGAAGCGCAGGCGGTCGGTGAGCAGCCAGTGGATGTTGCGCGCTGCCGACTGCCGGCCCGCCTCGTCCATGGGGATGGTGTCGATATGCGCCACGGCAAGGGCGAAGCGTTCGGGAAAGCCTTCGTCCGCCCAGTCTGTCAGACCGGTTTCGTCGATCGCATGCTGCAGCAATTGCTGCGGTTCGAGCGCAGCCATCGGATCAGCCCTCCACCAGCCGGGCGATCTCGTCCTCGGTCTCCCGTACCTTGGCGGCGGAAGTGGCAGCGAACTTCATGCCGCCCATCGCGCCGTATTCCATCAGCTTGTAGACGCGCATTCCGGCATCGACGAAGGCCTTGATCTTCAGCGCCACTTCCTTCGGTGTGCCCACAGGGAGTATGTCGCGGATGGCCTGCGGGTTCATGGCCTCGCAGAATTTCAGCATCGCCTCGCGGCTGAGCTTTACCGGATCGAAGTCCATGATCCCGCGCCAGTCCGGACCCATCGGGTGGTCATGCCCGAACTGGGCAAGGTCCTTCGCGGTGATCATGAGCACGATCGACTTCACCATCGGCGCGCGCAGCATTTCGTCGATCTCGTCCGGCTCGCCGATCAGCGCCATCTGGGTGATCGCGGGCGTGAAATGGCTCATGTCCCGCCCGGCCGCGTCACCCGCATCGAGGATGACCTTGAGCTTGGCCGCGTAATCCTCGGGCGTCCACGCACCCGCCGGCCACCAGCCGTCCGCCTCGCGTCCGGTGATGCCCAGCATCCTTGGTCCTGCCGAGCCCAGCCAGATCGGCGGGGCCTTGCCGTCGTAAAGCTCGGTGTCCATGCGGGCGTGGTGGAGGTGAAAGAACTCCCCTTCGAAATCGACCGGGCCATCGGCATGCCACAGCAGCTTGATGACCTTGATCGCTTCTTCCAGCCGTCCCACCGGCTTGGCGAAGTCGAAGCCGTAAGGCACCGTGTTCTCCAGTTCGCCCGAGCCGAGACCGAGGATGAAGCGCCCCTTCGACAAGTGGCTGATCGTCAGCGCCGACTGCGCCAGCAGCGAGGGATGCCGCCGCACGGTATCGACCACGGTGGTCGCGAGCGGGGTGTTCTTCGTAAGCACCGCCGCCGCCGCGCTGACCGCCATGCCGTCCAGATGCCGGTGCGGGCTGGGGGAGGAGAGGGCGAGGTCGGTGAACTCCGGCGTCCAGATCGAGTCCGGCCAGAAGCTGACCATGTGGTCGGGCAGCCAGATCGAATGGTAGCGGCCCGAATCGTACTCCCCCACCATGTCGATGCCCAGCGGAAGCGTGGTGCGCAGGAAGGCGGCAGGCTGGACTTTCATCGGCTCATCTCCCTGAGGCGGCGGCTGCAGTGCATCGCAGGCACGATGGGTGCCGGACGCCTCTTTGTTCGGGGGCCATGGGTGGGCTAGGCGCCGGCCGAAGCAAATTCCCATTTGGGGATGAGGCGATGTCCTGTGAGAGCGTGTCTGTCGAAAGTCTGATCGTCCCGTTGATCGCCCCCCTGATCGAGGGTCTGGTCGAAGATCCGCCATGGCGCGGTTTCCTCGACGCTTTGCGCGCTGCGGTTGCGGGTGACTACGCCAGCCTGGTGTTCCGCCCGCTGCCGCTTGGTACGCCCGAGGCCCGCGTGATCCACCTCTATTCGGGGGCGCCGTCGCCGCCGCGGGTGTCGCGGCACTATCGCGAGAACCTCTACTT
This sequence comes from Novosphingobium sp. HR1a, assembly GCF_015594425.1. NCBI lineage: Bacteria > Pseudomonadati > Pseudomonadota > Alphaproteobacteria > Sphingomonadales > Sphingomonadaceae > Novosphingobium > Novosphingobium sp. HR1a. The sequence continues at coordinate 32,581 of NZ_JABXWS010000051.1, read as the reverse complement.
GCGCGATCCGATGCCCTATCATGAGATGACGGAAGGGCGCACGTATCGGCTAGACCAGCTGCTGCATTTCGGCGAGCCCGCCCACGACGCCTATCTGACGCAATTGCTGGTGCCATCGGGCATGAACCATATGCGGATGATCCGCTTTGCCGAGAAGTCGGGCACGAGCGGCTGGATCACCGTCACCCGGCGCGAGGGCGATTTCGGCCGGCAAGTCGACGGCCTGCTCGAAGCGCTGGTGCCATACATGCGCGTAGCGTTAGGCAGTTTCGTGGCGCTGGAGCGGGAGCGTATGACCGCTGCCGTCGCGCGCGAGGCCGTGCGGCGTCTGAACTTCGGCTGGCTCACGCTCGACGGCGAAGGGCGCGTACTCGACGCAGATGCGCAGGGTTCCCGCATGTTGCAGGCGGGCGATCGCATCGCGCGGGCGAAGGACGGCAGGCTAACCGCCCGCGACACGGCGCTGCGCCGCCAACTGCTTGCTGCGGTGCGAGAACTGGCGATCGATCCACAGGCGCGGCCGCGTGCGATCGTGCTGTCGCGTGAGCCGTGGCTCGACCTGCTGCTGGTGCCTTCGGGCCAGCGGATGGGGACGACACAGGCTGCGCCGGCGATCGTGTGCTACCTGCATGCCGACAACTGGTCGTCCGCCGATCGCTGCGAGCAGCTAGCCCAGCTTTTCGATCTTGCGCCCAGCGAGGCGCGGCTGGCGCTGGCCTTGAGCCGAGGCATGTCGATCAGCGAGGCCGCGCCGGAGCTGGGGCTGACGGTGGAATCGGCGCGCACCTATTCCAAGCGGATCTACGCCAAGACCGGCGCGCGGGGGCAGGCGGACCTCGTGCGGTTCATCCATCGTTCGGTTCTGGTGATCGCGTGATCGGATACATCATTACGGGGCCGCCTGAGCGATTATAACAGGTGTTCAGCATTTTTCGTTGACTGTACGCCCGGCGGGCTTCAGCGAATGCATACGAAACGAATGGGAGAATGCCGCCGATGACCAAGCTCCTTGCAGGAAAAGTCGCGCTCGTGACCGGGGCATCGTCTGGCATCGGCGAAGCGGCGGCGCTTTGCCTGGCAGAGGCAGGTGCCGCCGTCGCCATGTCGGCCCGGCGGGCTGAGCGGCTCTCCGGCCTCGTCGCTAGGATCGAGGCGGACGGCGGTACGGCGCTGGCCATCCCGGGCGACATGACGGTGGAGGACGATGCCCGCCGCGCGGTGGCCGAAACCGTCGAGAAGCTGGGCCGAATCGACATCCTGATCAACTCGGCCGGGATCATGGAAGCCGGGGGAATCGAGAATTGCGATACCGCGATCTACCGCCGGGTCATCGACATCAATCTGATGGGGACCGTCTACACCTGCACTGCCGCCGTGCCCCACATGCTGGAACAGGGTGGCGGTGACATCATCACCATTTCATCGCTCGCGGGCCGTAAGGGCGGTCCGATGACGAGCGCTTATTCCGCCAGCAAGCACGCGGTGAACTTCATGACCGATGCGATGCGGCAGGAACTGGGCGGCCGCAACGTGCGCGTCACCACGCTGATGCCCGGCGCGACCGAGACCGAGGTGGGCGACAACATCTCCGATCCAAACTGGCGCGCCGCGATCCAGGCGCACGTCGCCAAGGAAGGCGCGGTGAAGCCGAGGGACATCGGCGAGGCCATCGTCTTCATCGTGGCGATGCCGCGTCGCACGAACATCTCGGAAATAACGATCCGGCCGACGATCGACACGTCGGCCTGAAGGGAGAGGGAAGATGGCCGGAAGGCTTCAGGACAAGATCTGCATCATTACCGGCGCCGGGTCCGGGATGGGGCGCGCGATGGCGCGGCTGTTCCATACGGAAGGGGCGAAGCTGCTGCTCGCCGACATCTCGGGCAAGGAGGACGAAGTGGCTGCCGATCTCGGCGGCGAGGTCGTATCGATCCATTGCGACGTCTCCAGCGAGGCGCAAGTCAAGACGATGATCGCAAGGGCCGAGGAGAGCTTCGGCAGGCTCGACGTACTGTGCAACAACGCCGGTTTCGGCGGCGGGATGGCGCCGCTCCACACCCAGACGACCGAGCTGTGGGACAAGGTGCACGCCACCAACATCCGGGGCGTGTTCCTCGGCATGAAGTACGGCATCGAGTCCATGCTGAAGACCGGCGGCGGAGCGATCGTCAACACCAGTTCGGCTTCGGCGGTGATCGGGTGGAAGCACCACAGCGTCTACAGTTCCGCCAAGGCGGGCGTGCACCAGCTCACCAAGGTCGCGGCATTGGACTATTCGGACAGCAACATCCGCGTGAACGCCGTGGCGCCGGGGACGATGTGGACGGGGCTGGTCGAGGCATCGAAGACGCATGATGCGCCGCCAGAGGGTTTTCCGACGCTCGCCGGGATACCGATGGGGCGCTGGGGCCGCGCAGAGGATATCGCATTGGCCGCGCTGTTCCTCGCCAGCGACGAGGCGGCCTACATCACCGGGGTGATCCTGCCGGTGGACGGCGGCTATTCGATCGGATTTTCCGGCATGGGGGCGGAGCGGCCCGGGATCGTCAGCGCCAACAGCGACGGGTAGCTGGGCGCCGCCCTAAAGCCAGGGCGCCACCGGTATGCCCGTCAGCGAGGGATCGGCCCACAGATACTCGGTGAAATGGCCGATCCTCCTGCGCGTATCGACGTAGCAGAAGCACAGCTTTGCTTCGTCGGACGGCTTGGCCGGGAACCGCAAGGCAAGCGCCTCCCCGCTGGCGCGCACGTCCTGCAGCAGGGCCTGCCATTCAGCGTAAGGCCCCGGCACCGCGATCCCGATGTGGTGGAAGGCGAGGACCTGCGCCGACAAGTCCGCCGCGTCCGTGTAGATTTCGGTGACGCCCGAGATCGGCTCGATGATCTCGAACTGGCGCAGGCCGCCGGGGCCGCCGATATTGGCGATCGCTGACTTCACGCCCAGCCTGCGCGTTTCGCCGTAGGAGAGGACCTCGATCTCGGATTCGCTGCGGCGCAGGCCGGTGATGCCCAGTTGCGTCTCGGCGTGCATGATCGCCGCGTCCATGTCGCGCGTGGCGTAGCTCATCTGGATGAGCCGCCCGTAGCGCCTGCCGATATGCGTCATGGCGACGCCTCTCCCTGTTCTCATCGTCCCGGCGGTGATGACCGGCGGCCTTGGCGATTGCAAGATAGTGTCCGCTTCTTCAAAATTCCCACAAGGCGGCAAGGCCGCGCTGAGGAGAGGCAAAACCCATGGATTTGAGCGAAGCAGGCCACGCGTTCGTCACCGGCGGCGCAAGCGGCATCGGCCTGGGTATCGTCGATGCGATGGCCCGCAAGGGGCTCAAGGTGACGATCGCCGACATCGATGCCGAGCACCTCGCCGCAGTGCTGGCCGATCGCGGTGGGGCCGTTCGCGGCGTCGTCCTCGACACCCGCGACCGTGAGGGCTGGGCGCGCGCGAAGGCCGAGGCGGAAGGTGTCTTCGGCCCGGTCGATGTGCTGGTCAACAACGCCGGCATCGCTCCCAACGGCCGCGAATTCGCGGACATGGACCCGGCCAGCTTCGACCGCATCGTGGCGATCAACCTCACCGGCATTGCCAACGGCGTCTTCACCTTCGCCGCCGATATGCGGGCAAGGTGCAAGGGGCACGTGGTCAATACCTCCTCGCAGGCCGGTCTCACCGCGAGCGTGCCGGGCGTCGGGGCCTATGCGGTCGCCAAGTTCGGGGTAACTGCGCTCACGGAGGCGTTGAGGCAGGAGATGGCTCCTCATGGCGTGGGTGTGTCGCTGCTTTGTCCGGGTTATGTTGCCACGAACCTGGCCGAGAACACCCGCAAGGTCGGAGGCGAAATCCGCCAGTATGCGGGCGCCATGCCGCCCTCCGGCGTGACGGCCGAACATATCGCCATGATGGTGCTGGCGGGCATCGAGGCCGACGAACCGTGCATCGTCACCCATGCCCGCGTCTGGCGCAGCGTGGAACCGCGTTTCACGGCGATCCGCGCGGCCTGCGAACGCCGCGACGCAGTGCAGGGCGCCGCTGCATGACCGAGGAACGGTTCGCCCGGATCGAGGCGCAGATCGCCATCGCCGACCTCGTCCACGGCTACGCGCGGGCCGTGCGGCGCGAAGCCTATGAGAGCATCCCCGCTCTTTTCGCCCCGACCGGGACCTTCGAAGTCCGATCCGGCGCGCCCGATCGCACCGAATATGCCGTGCGCCAGCGGTTCGAGACACCCGAGGCGCTGGCCGCCTTCCTCCTCGAAGGGAAGGGCCGGCCGCATCCCGTGCCGCTGATCCATAATCTGATGGTCGAGGTCGCCGGAGACACCGCGCGGGCCAACGCCATGATGGTGGCGCCGATCACCGGCACCAACAAGCAGGTGACCGGCGAATATCACGACAGCTTCGTGCGGCTGGACGGCTGCTGGCTCTTCGCCGCGCGCATCTACACCATCTTCGCGGCCTGACGCGCATTGCATGACGCCTGCACGGCGCGTAGCAGGCGTGCATGATCGCGCACGTCGAACCCTTCCACGCCACGACCATCGGCCGTCTTGCCTACGAACTCGCCGCCGAGGGGCGCGACGTGATCCACATGGAATACGGCCAGCCCTCCACGGGCGCTCCGGCCGCGGCCATTGCCGCGGCCCATACGGTGCTCGATGCCGAGGCCGGTGGCTACTGGGAGAGCCCGGCGCTGCGCGAACGGATCGCGCGGCACTACGCCGAGGCTTATGGCGTAGTGGTCACGCCCGAGCAGGTATTCCTGACCTGCGGTGCCTCGCCTGCCTTCGTGCTGGCGCTGTCCTGCTGCTTCCGCCCCGGTGCGCGAGTGGCGCTGGCCCGGCCGGGATACGTCGCTTACCGCAATGCCATGCGCACGCTCTATATCGAGCCGGTCGAGCTGCCCTGCGGCCCGGCCGAGCGCTACCAGGTCACCGCCGCCGCCCTCGACGCGCTCGATCCGGTGCCCGAGGGGCTGATCCTTGCCAGTCCGGCCAACCCCACCGGCACCGTCATCGCGCCGGAGGAACTTGCGGCCATCGCGCAGGTCTGCGCGCGCAAGGGCATCACTGTGATCTCCGACGAGATCTATCACGGCCTGACGTACGGCATGACGGCCGACTCCCTGCTCCAGCACGTGCCCGAGGCACTGGTGGTGAACAGCTTTTCCAAGTGGTTCTCGATGGCCGGCTGGCGGCTGGGCTGGCTGGTGGTTCCTTCGCGTCTGATCGAGGCTGCGCGCGCACGGATCGCCAACCTGTTCCTGACCCCGCCGGTGCTGGCGCAGCACGCGGGGCTGGTCGCCTTCGACTGCACCGAGGAACTGGAGGGGCACCACGCCAATTACGCGCGCAATCGCGAACTGCTGCTGGCCGCGCTCCCCCGTCTCGGCCTGCAGCGCATCGCGCCGCCGGACGGGGCGTTCTACATCTGGGCCGACATCGGCCACCTGACCAACGACAGCTTCGCCTTCTGCCGCCAGCTCCTTGCCGACACCGGCGTCGCCACCGCGCCGGGCATCGACTTCGACCCGGTCGATGGCAACCGTTTCATCCGCCTCAGCTTCGCCGTCTCCACGCTGGAGATCGAGGATGCGATCGAGCGCATGGTGCCTTGGTTCGCTGCGCGCGGGAACACTGCCGGCGTTTGACATTGGTTTGCTGATACGATCCTGCATGGCTCATAGTCGAGAGAAGGGCAGTATGATCGTCACCGGCCGCGGCCTGCGCGCGCGGGGGCGAATCACTTTGCGAGCAAGCCTGCGAGACTGCCGATAGAGCGCGGCAAAGGCTGCACGAGGTCGATGGAGTGCGATTCGCGATGGCGCCGATGCCCGGCATGGCGGCATTTTTCGGAGTGATGGATTCTGTGCCGGTACCACAGTCCGGTGACCGGCCGACCACGTGCCCGCGCCCATGCTTCGCGCAGATGCGGATGCTCACCCGGGCAGCCGTCATGCGCACGATTTCAGAAAGTCATGTGATCTGCACCTGGACAATATCGGGACGCGACATGGAGTTACTGCCCCAACGCTCGCAAGGACGGGTGCGGGGCGTCGATACCGGACACGATCTGGGCCCCGCCGAACCGGCCCGGTTCGCGGATAAAATTGCCGCGACAACCCGTCCCTAGCGGCGGTTTGCCTAAGGAAATTTCCGCAAGGGGTCTGCGCAGCCGTGAATACACGGGTGTTTCACCTAGCCTCTATAAGATGTAACAAGGCGGGACAGCGAATCCGGGCTACAGGGAACTGCGTATTGACGCTGGGCCAGGTCTGGGGACTGTGGCGCACCCTTCGGACGCGAAAGACAACGATAAGGCAATGGCAAGTACTTCGAACAGTGTCGGCAGCGATCGCGTTCATGCGCGCCGTCTGCGTGACTTCCTCCACGATTGCGCGGGCAGTGCCGCCTGCGAGGAGATCGACCGTATTCACGAAGCGCTACACCTGCTGAGCGGCAGTGGCGTCGACGGAGCCGTACCGCTCGACCGCGTACGCATCAACGCCATGCTGGACTGCGGCGCGGGGATGAGCGCCGTGCTGGAGATCATCGGTCCGGACATGCCGTTCATGCTTTCGCGGGGCGGTCACGATACTTGTCTTGCGACCGTGGTGCCTCCGGGCGGCTCCGAGGAAGCTATCGCGGAAGGTTCGACGCTCGCGCTCGCTATGCTGGCGGGCCATGTCGCGGCGGTGCTGGCGAAGGGTGAACGCGGCGCTCATGCCGCAGATGTTCCGCTGGCCTCGGCCTCCATCCGACTGCACTGACACCGCCGGCCCCAAACGATCCCGCGACAGGCCCGGTCGGGAGGGGAATACGACCGGGCCCGCATCGTCGTCCGGAGATCAGGCGACTGCGGATCAGGCGTCGGCGCCTTGGCAACGGGTGGCGCCGACAGCTTTGATGTACCGCGATCGTGGCTAACGGCTCGTTCACGCACGCCTAGGGATATTGCCGGATTGGCGTCAGTTCACGAGGGATGCCTCGATCGCGATGCGGCTCGCGTCGGACGTGTGATTGGCGCCCAGCTTGTTGAGCATGTTGGCGCGGTGGGTTTCAACCGTTCGCGGGCTGATCGAGAGTCTTTCTCCTATCAGGCGGTTGGACAGGCCGCTGGCGACGCTGCCCAGCACTTCGCGTTCCCGCCGGGTCAGGCGATGTAGTCGATCGCGCCATCGAGGATGGCCTGGACGATGCGCTGCGCGCCGGACTCCTCGAAGAAAGCGATGTTCGGAAACCATTCGCCGTGGCTGGCCATGCTTTCGATCAGATCGTCGATCGCGCCCGCCTGGTCGTGGATCTCCGGATTGGCGGCGATCGGGTCTTCTGGGCCGGCCATGGCGGCGAGGATCATCGCCAGCGACGTCTCGTTGACGGGGGCGGCGTAAGTGACGGAGGTGTGGCTCGCGCCTTCGCGCACTATCCCCGGCATGTTCCCACGCGAAAGGCTGACGCGGCGGCGGCGCGGTTTCCCGGGTGTGTGATCGGCCGCATCGCGAAAATCGATTGCAGCGGTGTCGAAAAGAGAGGCGGCAATGGCGCTCGCGCGCTGCATCACCGGGCCGTGTAGGCGGAGCTTGTCGTGGATGCCCGGCAATCCGGTCATATCGCGCTCCTTCTAGAATTAACCGTGTTCTGAAGGTGCTTATGAGGAGCGGACGGCAAAGAGAGCGGTAATTTAGGGGGGGAGATGTGCTTAATAATTACCGTCAGAAGGACGATCTAAATGGGCCGTCGTCCCGGACTTTATCCGGGACCGCTGGGGTTTCTTGGGGCAATCGCAGGCCGCGCGCGGCGATGTGGGCGGTTCACGGCCAGCGGTCCCGGATCAAGTCCGGGACGACGAGTCGAATCGCAAGCGCTTGTTGAACCCCGTACTTAAACTTCCTCGCCCCCTGCCGGTTTAGGGGCTGGCGGCGCTGGAAACCCACCCGCCGGGACCAACGGGACACTTCACGGGAACACGCACAATGTTAGTCATCAACACCAACATCAGCGCGATCCGCGCCTCGAACGCATCGAATTCGGCCAACAAGGCCCTTGGTACCGCAATGGAGCGCCTGTCGACCGGCAAGCGCATCAACTCGGCCAAGGACGACGCGGCGGGCCTCGCCATCTCGACCTCGATGACCTCGCAGATCCGCGGCATGAGCCAAGGCATCCGCAACGCCAACGACGGCATCTCGCTGGCCCAGACCGCCGAAGGCACGCTGTCGGAAGTCGGCAACATGCTGCAGCGCGTGCGCGAACTGGCGATCCAGTCGGCCTCGGGCACTTACCAGACCTCGGACCGCGCGGCGATGCAGCAGGAAGTCTCGGCGCTGACCACGCAGATCAACGACAGCTTCACGCAGGCCAAGTTCAACGGCAACACGCTGATCTCGACCACCGCCGGCGCCGACCTCACCTTCAACATCCAGACCGGTTCGCAGGGCGGCCAGCAGGTCGGGCTGACCTCCAAGGCGATCGACGGCACCAAGGTTTCGGCGACCGCCCTCGACGTGACCGACGCCACGAAGGCGGCGACCACGCTTACCAACGTCGATGCCGCGCTGTCGGACGTCAACGCCACCCGCGCCTCGCTGGGTGCCGGCCAGAACCGCCTCGAATCGGCGATCAACAACCTGACCAACACCACCACCAACTTGTCCGACGCCCGCAGCCGTATCGAGGACGCCGACTACTCGGCCGAAACCACCGCGATGGCCAAGGCGCAGATCCTCAGCCAGGCATCCACCGCGATGCTCGCACAGGCCAACCAGAGCCAGCAGAACGTCCTCTCGCTGCTGCGCTGATAACGGACTGAAATATAGAACCTTCCTATCCCGGAAGGTTCGGAAAGCCCGGTGGTTCCCCATGACCGCCGGGCTTTCTTGCGTGGTAAAAGACCCACCCCCAGCCCCTCCCGCAAGCGGGAGGGGAGCAGAAAGGGATTGCCCTCCCGCAAGCGGGAGGGGGGCGAGACTTGCTCGTTTACGCCCTAGTCGCAGCGGGGTGGGCTGGCCGCCGCCCCCACTTCCACCGTGTCCAGACCGCCCCAGCGGTACACGGCCCAGCTCAGCAACCAGCACACCACGAACAGGCCGACGATCAGGAAGCCCAGCGTGTTGAACTGCTCCGAAAGCGAGGCCGCCCCGGACCACACGCCGCCCTCCAGCCCGAATTTGTCCGACAGCAGCGCGGCGGTCTGGATCGAGCCGATCACCAGCGCCACCATGGCCGAGATCGCGGTGATGACGATGTTGTAGTAGAGCTTGCGGATCGGCTTGACGAAGGCCCATTCGTAGGCCCCCAGCATGATGACGCCGTCGGCGGTGTCGAGCAGGGCCATGCCCGCCGCGAACAGCACCGGGAACACCAGCACCGACCCCAGCGAAACGCCGTCCGCCGCATGCGCGCCCGAGAGGCCGAGGATGGCGACTTCGGTGGCGGTGTCGAAACCGAGGCCGAACAGGAAGCCGAGCGGCGCCATGTGCCAGGCATGGCGCACCAGCCGGAACACGGGGCGCAGGATTCGCGCGATCAGCCCGCGTCCGGCGAGCAGCATGTCGAGGTCTTCCTCGGCATAGGTCCCGCCGCGCCGCACCTCGACGAAGCGTTGCCAGACCCCGCGCAGGATCGCGAGATTCATGATCGCGATCAGGAACAGGAAGCAGGCGGAAATGATCGTCGCGATCACCCCGCCCGAACGGCCGAATGCCTCGAAATCATCGAGAGTGCCTGCTGCCAGCGCGATGGTGGTCGCGGCGATCAGGACGATGGCGGAATGGCCGAGCGCAAACCAAAGGCCCACGGTGATCGGGCGCTGGCCTTCCTGCATCAACTTGCGAGTGACGTTGTCGATGGCGGCGATGTGGTCGGCGTCCACCGCGTGGCGCAGGCCGAGGCTCCAGGCGAGGAGGGCGGTGCCCAGCATCACCGGGCTGGCGTGGAACAGGCTGAACGCCCAGCCCCAGACGACCAGGTTGGCGGCGACGAGCAGAAAAAAGAGCACGGTTATCCGGCTCTTGAGAGAGGTTTTCGCGGGCGACATCGGCGTTCTGATCCGTCTTCGCGTCAGCGACCTGACGGGGGCGTGCCGCGCACTCGGCGCGGTCGGCACGGGAGGCCCCGGACGGACGCGGCAGCGCCCGGCGTCCCTCGCGCCGATGCGGCCCCCGCCGCACGTTGCGTCGCTCAGACGGAAGTTACCGTGCCGCGGCCATCCCCTGGACCAAGGCAAGAGCGACCGGACGCAGGCAGGTCTCCTGGCTCGCGGGTCATCGCTTGATGCATGGCCTTCCCGTGGCCTCGCATGTCGCAGCGTCCGGCCCAGTGGCTGCCGGCGACCACCTTCGGGGCACCGGCCTATGCATCGCGCTCGCCACTTACAGTTGCAGGGACAGCCCCGGATTCGGATGAGAACATCCTCACCGCGTTCCCTTTTAAGCCCCTTGCGGGGCACCGGCGCGATCTTTCGCCGAAATGCTCAAGGTGAACGCTTCGGCGCGGCCTTCCTAATCGCGCGCCTGCTCCGCCGCAAGAGGGGGCTATTCGGCGATGTTCATCGCGTATGTGCGCCGGGCGAAGCGCCAGCGGCCGTCGTGGCGGACGAGGTCGTCGAAGTAGCGGGCGGCGAATTTCATCACCTTGCCCTCGATCCGGGCGATCTCGCGTACGTGGCAGCGGCCCTCGGCGGTGTCGCCCGAAACCTGGATCGCGCCTGGCATGGCGAAAAAGACCATCGCGTCCATCGTGGCGAACAGGTCGTCCCAAGTGCGCGAGAGGGCTTCGTGGTCCGCCGCTTCCTGCCGATGGTCAAGTGGCCGGCTTGGCACGTTCACGGCACCGGGCGTCCGGGGATCGAACTGGAGGATCTGGTGGAGGTCGGCCTCGTCGCGCTCACCGAATGCGCGCAGAAACACGATCTGCCGACCGAGGACGGCTTCGCCGCCTATGCCAAGATGCGGGTGCGGGGGGCGATGGTCGATCTTGTGCGCCGCAACGTGCAGGGCACGCGCGGCACGTCCGAGCGCCGCCGCATGCTGGCGCACAAGGAGACGCAGCTTCGGGGCTGGCTCGGCCGCGATCCCCGGCCTGACGAACTGGCGCAGGCGATGGGCATGGGCGAGGGTGAGTTGGTCTCGCTGCAGGATGCTGCCCGCCCGATGCGTTTCGAGCCGATCGATGAGGTCTATTCCGACCAGTGGATGACTTTCGCGACGGAAACGCCTGACAGCTTCGCGATGCTGGTCGACGCCGAGATGCGCGGCGCGGTCATCGCGGCGATCACCGACCTGCCGGACCGGCTCAAGCTGATCGTGCAGCTCTACTTCGTGGAGGAACTGAACCTCGCCGAGATCGCCGAGGTCTTGCAAGTTTCGATCCCGCGCGTGCATCAGCTGAAAGCGCAGGCGATCGACAAGCCGCGAGAGAGCCTGAAAGGCGTCGCCGAAGTCCTCTGACCGGCACAATCCGGGGATTCATGCGAGGGCGGCGAAATTAATCACACCCACAACCCCTTGGGGCTGCACTTTTTCCTTGCCCCCACATATTCCTGTGGGAAGATGATTCACGCACTCGATTTGCGCGCGATCTTGCCTATCTCTGGCCTTTCCGCCCAAGCGTGAAAGCGTTGTGGGCGAACGCAATTTCAGACGATCCACCGGAGCCGCCCATGTCCCTTCTCGAAGCCCGCAAGACCTACAAGCCCTTCGAATATCCCTGGGCTTACGACTACTGGAAGATCCAGCAGCAGGTCCACTGGCTGCCCGAGGAAGTGCCTCTGGGCGAGGACTGCCGCGACTGGGTGCAGAACATCTCGGATCATGAGCGCAACCTGCTCACCCAGATCTTCCGCTTCTTCACGCAGGCCGACGTGGAAGTGCAGGACTGCTACCATGAGAAGTACGCGCGCGTCTTCAAGCCGACCGAGATCAAGATGATGCTCACCGCCTTCTCCAACATGGAGACGGTGCACATCGCGGCCTATTCGCACCTGCTCGACACCATCGGCATGCCCGAGAGCGAGTACGGCGCGTTCCTTGAGTACTCGGAACTCAAGGACAAGCACGACTACCTGCAGAAATTCGGCGTCGACAACGACGAGGACATCGCCCGCACACTGGCGATGTTCGGCGGCTTCACCGAGGGCGTGCAGCTGTTCGCCAGCTTCGCGATGCTGATGAACTTCCCGCGCTTCAACAAGATGAAGGGCATGGGCCAGATCGTCTCGTGGTCGGTGCGTGACGAATCGCTGCACTGCGAAGGCATCATCAAGCTATTCCACGCCTTCTGCGAAGAGCGTGGCTGCCTCACCAAGGCGGTGAAGGACGATATCGCCGATCAGTGCCAGACCACGATCCGTCTCGAGGACAACTTCATCGACCTGGCGTTCGAGCTGGGCCCGGTGCCGGGCATGACGCCCAAGGATATCAAGAAGTACATCCGCTACATCGCCGATTGGCGCCTTGGCCAGCTGGGCATGAAGCCGATCTACCTGATCGAGGATCACCCGCTGCCCTGGTTGCAGCCGCTGCTCAACGGCGTCGAGCACGCCAACTTCTTCGAGACCCGTTCGACGGAATATTCGAAGGGCGCCACCCGCGGCGACTGGAACACCGTGTGGGCCAACTTCGACTCGCGCAAGAAGGTGCGCGCGAACGACGAGCCGCTGGTGGACGATGGTTCTGAGCCCGGCCTGTTCGGCGAAGTGGCGGCGGAGTAAGTCGTATCGGATCGGGAATGGGGGCAATTTTTCCTCCATTCCCGCCGGATTGGGGCTCATTCCTCGTATTTCGCCGGATGTTTCCGGCCTCCCGCAGCGGGTAGCTCTTGGCAACCGGCTTGCTTCATGCGCATTTCTCCTGAGAATTCTGTCCGGAGAAACGGTCTTGCCCCGTACTATGCTGCTGCTGAGCGCGCTTGCGCTCGCTCCTGCAATCACCGCCCCGCCGGCGCTCGCCCAGACGTCGGCTCCCGTCTCCGCCGACAGCAAGGCGGGCAAGCGCGCCCTGCTTGACGAGAACGCGGTCACCGTGCGCAATGTGTCCCGCGAAGAACTCGTCCACGGACTTCCGCTCGTCGATGACGACGGCTTCGCCATCGGCACCGTTGAACGCCTCGCCGGTAACGAAGTGGTCGTCTCGGACGGGACGGCCGAGTACCGTGTGCCGTTCACGCAAGTCTATGCCTTCAGTAAGGACGGCGCCGATCATTACGCCAGCCGCACCCCGAAATCCCGGCTCAAGCCCGAACCGATCGTCGCCTCCGCTCCGCCTCCGCCGCCGACCGATGCCGACGAGGACTGGGAGAAGCTGGGCCCCGAGGGTGGTCCGCTCCCGGACGAACAGGACGAACCGGAGGCCGCTGCGCCTGCGGACGTAGCGCCGGATAGGGCTGCAACGCCCAGTAACTGACCGGGCGATTCCCGCTCCCTTACGCGGAACCATCATGAAGGAGGCCGCCGCATGTCCCATAACCCGACCCTAATTTTCCTGCCGATGCTGGTGGTGGTCGCGCTGACGTTCGTGGCTTTCGTGCGCATGGCGGTCGCCCGCACCGGTATCATCAAGTCGATGGATCCCGACTACTACCGTGCGCACATCGGCCCGCCCGAGCCCGAAAGCGCCCGCGCGGCGGTGCGGCACTATGACAACCTGTTCGAACTGCCGACGCTGTTCTACGCCGCCTGCCTCACCGCTTTCGTGGTGGCGGTCGTGGGACGCTGGACGCTGATCTTCGCCTGGGGCTACGTCGCCGCGCGGGTGGTGCAGAGCCTGATCCACATGACCTACAATAACCCGGCGCACCGGGGCGGGGCCTTCGTTCTGGGCATGCTGTTCACGCTCGCCTTGTGGATCAACCTTGCGGTGTCGATCTTCGCCCGCCTGTGACCGGCCTGAATTTGACGGACGTTCTGTGGGTGCTGGCGGCGGGGCTCAACCTCGTCGCCTTCGCTGCTTTCGGCATCGACAAGGCCCGCGCGCGGCGGGGAGAACGGCGTATCCCGGAATCGCGGCTGCTGCTTCTCGCGCTCGCGGGCGGGACGCCCGGCGCTTATGCTGGGCGCCGGGCCTTCCGGCACAAGACGCGCAAGCAACCCTTCGTCGCTCAGCTCCACACCATCGCCGCGGTGCAGGCGGCGGGTCTGGCGTACCTTGCGTACGGGGCGTTCTAAACCAGCCAGCTGCCCGGATTGGGCATCGGCACCTGCTTCTGCGCGTTGAGGATACTCATCACGCAGCGCACGATCACCAGAACCGACACCGCGATCAGGATCGGGATGCCGATCAGCACGAGCGTCAGGATCGTGCCTACCACCATGCCGAGGAAGAACAGCCAGAACGTGCGGATCGCATATTCGTAGTGCGACACCTCCCATGCGGCCTTCGCGTCCCCGCGCCAGGCATAGGCGAGCACGACGCCGACGATGCCCGTCACTCCGGTCACGTAGGATGCGAGATAGAGCAGGTTTATGATCGTCGGCTGGTTGAAGTCGAAACCCGACTTGGGCGCCGAACTCGCGGGTCTTGGGTCGAAGTCGGTCATTGGTTCTTCCTCCTGTTTTCCCCTGAAGGGAGGGTGCCTCCATTGGGCCGGGCTGGCAAGTTCACTGCGACTTCTTCCGTTCGCGCGCCTTGACGCGGCGGATCTTGGCGAGGTCGCCTTCAAGGATCCTCAATGCGTCGCGCTCCGCCTCGGAGAGCCGGGCCGTGTCGAAATGGGCGATCAGCACTTCCAGGGCATCGCCGATCCGGCCCAGTTGGCGGCCGTAACTGCCGACTTCATCGAGGATCGCGCGCTCGGTCTCGGGGTACCTGGTTTCGCCGATGTTGACGTTGACCAGCCCGACCTGCGAGCCCTCGAACGTCCAGGTCCAGGGATTGATCGCCTGCCACAGCTTCTCGGGCGCGAGGCTGAAGGTGGGCTGGAGGGACATTTCGGCCATCGCGTTTCTCCGGGAATGGGGACGCGGACAAGAATGCCGCAGGCGGCGGCGCCTGTGCATGACGAATCCCGTCACATCCTTGCGGTAAAAGCGGTGGCGCAGGCGCGCCCGGCCGTTTAGAGGACTGCGCCATGAGCAGCGAAATCAGTGGCCAGGCCGGCCCCGAAACCGGCAGCGAAACCGTTTCCTTCGGCTATGAAGACGTCGCGGCCGAGGACAAGGAAAGCCGCGTCGGCGCCGTCTTCTCCTCCGTCGCGCGCAAATACGACGTGATGAACGATGCCATGTCGGTGGGCATGCACCGCTTGTGGAAGGACAAGTTCGTGCGCCGCGTGCGTCCGCGGCCCGATGAGCAGATCCTCGACATGGCGGGCGGTACGGGCGACATCGCCTTTCGCATGGAAGCCGAGGGCGCGGTGGTCACCGTCTCGGACATCAACCAGGACATGCTCGACGTCGGCATCGAGCGCGCCATGGAGCGCGGCATCGACACGCTGGTGTGGTCGCGCCAGAATGCCGAGGAACTGAGCTTCCCCGCCCACTTCTTCGACGCCTACACGATCGCCTTCGGCATCCGCAACGTCACCCACATCGACAAGGCGCTGGCCGAGGCGCACCGCGTGCTCAAGTTCGGCGGCCGCTTCTTCTGTCTCGAATTCTCGACCACGGAGTGGCCGGGCTTCAAGGAAGTCTACGACGCCTATTCGCACAAGCTGGTCCCGAAGATCGGCTCGATGATCGCCGGGGACGCGGAATCGTACCGCTACCTGATCGAATCGATCCGCCGTTTCCCGCCGATGCCCGAGTTCGAAGGCATGGTGCGCAAGGCCGGGTTCAAGCATACCAAGGTCGAGCCGATCCTCGGCGGCCTCGTCGCGATCCATTCGGGCTGGAAGGTCTGAGATGATTTTCGCAGCTTCCCCCCTCCCGCTTGCGGGAGGGGCAGTGAGACTTGGCAGCTTGCTGCCTAGTCGCAGCGGGGTGGGCGCTGGCGCCGACCTTGCGTTCGGACGCGCCCGCCCCCTCCCGCAAGCGGGAGGGGAGAAGTGACCACCACCCCCGTCCACATCGCGCGTCTCCTCAAGTGGGGCCGCGTCCTCGCGCGCCATGGGGCGCTGCGCGGGATCGAGAACGACCGCAATGCCCCGGCGCCGGTCAAGCGCCTGTGCCGGATCGCGCGCTTCGGCACGCGCCAGCCGGCCGAGCCCGACTATGCCGGCGCCTTCCAGGAGATCGGCCCCGCCGCGATCAAGCTGGGGCAGGCGCTCGCCACCCGGCCCGACCTCGTCGGCGAAGGTCCTGCGCACAACCTGCTGACCTTGCAGGACAGCTTGCCGCCCGTGCCCTTCGCGGCGATCCGCGCGCAGATCGAGAGCACCTTCGGCCGCCCGCTCGAGCGCATCTTCGCCTCGATCGAGGAAACTCCGGTAGGCGCCGCCTCGATCGCGCAGGTCCACCGCGCGGTTACGCCGGACGGGCGCGACGTCGCCGTCAAGGTGCTGCGTCCCGGCATCCGCGAGCAGTTCGCGCACGACGTCGAGACTTATGAATGGGCCGCCGCTCATCTCGAGGCGCTTGGCAACGAGGCGGCGCGGTTGCGTCCGCGTGCCGTGATCGCGAACCTCAAGCGCTGGACCCAGCGCGAGTTCGATCTTCGCCGCGAAGCCGCTTCGGCCTCCGAACTCGCCGATGCGATGAAGGGGATCGAGGATTACCGCGTCCCCGACATCGACTGGGACCGCACCAACGGTTCGGTGCTGACGGTCGAATGGATCGACGGCATCAAGATGAGCAACCTCGCGGCGCTGCGCGAGGCGGGGCACGACATGCCCAAGCTCGCGCGCAGGCTGGTACTGACTTTTCTTACGCAGGCGATCTCCTGCGGGTTTTTCCATGCCGACATGCACCAGGGCAACCTGTTCGTGCAGGGGGCGCCCAATGGCGAGAACGGCCATACCACGATCGTCGCGATCGACTTCGGCATCATGGGCCGGATCAACCGTCAGGCGCGGCTGTGGCTGGCGGAAATCCTCTACGGCCTGACCACCGGCAATTACCGCCGCGTCGCCGAAATCCACTTCGAGGCGCAGTACGTCCCCAGCTATCACACGGTCGAGGAATTCGCGACCGCGCTGCGTGCCGTGGGCGAACCGATGCGCGGCAAGCCGGTGTCGGAGCTGTCGGTCGGGCAGATGCTCGACGGGCTCTTCGCGATCACCCGCGATTTCGACATGGCGGTGCAGCCCCACCTGCTGCTGCTGCAGAAGACCATGGTGATGGTCGAGGGTCTGGCCACCGCGCTCGATCCCGAGATCAACATGTGGGACGTCGCGGCGCCTTTCGTAAAGGACTGGATCCGCGATGAACTCGGCCCCGAGGCGGTGATCGTCGACCGGGTGCGCGAGGATATCGAGACGCTGATGCGCCTGCCCGCGCTGGTTCGCCGGATCGAGGACCGCTTCCCGCCCAAGGGCGGCGCGCCGGAACAGGCCCCGCTGCCGGAGGTGGAGCTGATCTGGGAGCGCCGTAAACGCGAAAGTAACCACTGGGGTGGCTATGCTCTGGCCGCAATCCTAGGGGGCGCGGCGGCGTGGGCACTGACGTACTGGACTCTTCTGAACTGACGGACAGGGGCCGCTTCGCGCGGCTCTCGCCCGGACTTGCCCGGCTGGCGCTGGCGCTGCTGGCGCTGGTGCTGGTCGCCTCGATGATCGCGCCGACCAACAAGCCGGGCAATCGCTCGCCGTGGGAGGGTGCGGTCGAAGGGCCGGTGGACGCGGGGGGCCAGGCCGTCATCACCCCGGACAAGCCCTATGACGAGGACCTCGCGCTGTACGAGGTCGCCATCGCCCGCATCCAGAAAGGCGAGAACTACTACGACTTCATCGTGCCCGAGCAGAGGGCGCGCAATTATCCGGTCAACCCCGGCATCGCGGTGCGCCTGCCGACGCTGGCCTATATCGACGCGATGCTCGGCGAGCGCGGGCAGATGGCTGCGGCGATGGCGCTGATGTTGGCGATCATCGCGGTGTGGTGGCGCCGTCTGGGCGAAGACACGGACGATGGCGGCCGTGTGCAGCGTCTGGGTGCCGCTATGGTATTCGTGGGTGCCTCTCTGCAGCTCAACCGGCACTATTTTCCGTTGCATGAATTGTGGGCGGGGGGACTGATCGCGCTGTCCTTCGGCCTGCACCGGATCGGCCGGGAGGGACAGGGCGGGCGCTGGATCGCGGCCTTCCTCTGCGCCGCGCTGGCGCTGGCGATTCGTGAACTGACGCTGCCTTACGTGCTACTCATGGCCGCTTTCGCGCTGTGGAACCGCAACTGGCGCGAAAGCGCGGCGTGGGCCCTGCTGATCGCGGTATTCTTCGCGGGGCTCGCCTGGCACCTCTCGATCATCGCGAGGGACGTGCTGCCGAGCGACCCGCACGGCCCGGCATGGCTGGTCATGCGCGGCATGGCGGGCTGGCTGGTCAATGTGGTGCAGTCGAGCAATTTGCGCTGGCTTCCGCACTTTCTCGCGGGTCCTGCGGTGGTGCTGATGACTTTCGGCTGGCTCGGCTGGCGCAGTCGCTCGGGGCTGGTCGGGTTCCTGCTTTGCGCCGGATACGGGCTTGCGTTCATGCTCGTCGGGCGGTGGGACAACTTCTACTGGGGGGCGATGATCGCCCCGGTCATGTTCGCCGGGCTGGTCTTTGCTCCGCGCGCGGTGATGCAACTGGTCGCTGCGGCCAAAGGGCCTGTGCCAAACTGATTGCGCCCATGCTCACGCTGTTGCAGAAGCCCCAGTCATGAACGGACCGCGCATTCTGCTGATCGTGGGCGGCGGCATCGCTGCCTACAAGGCCTGCGAACTCGTGCGCATCATCCGCCGCGAAGGCGGCTCGGTGACTTGCGTGCTGACCGAGGGAGGCGCGAAGTTTGTCACTCCGATGACGCTTGCGGCGCTATCGGAAAACCCCGTCCACACGACGCTCTGGGACCTCAAGAACGAGGCCGAGATGGGCCATATCCAGCTCAGCCGCCAGGCCGACCTCGTGGTCGTCTGCCCGGCGACGGCGGACCTGCTCGCGCAGATGGCGGCGGGCCTGGCGGGGGATCTGGCCACCACACTGCTGCTGGCGACCGACAAGCCGGTGCTCGCGGTTCCCGCGATGAACGTGCGCATGTGGCTCCACGCCGCGACACAGCGCAACGTTCAGACCTTGCGCGATTCCGGCGTCGAGGTGATGGAGCCCGACGAGGGCGCGATGGCCTGCGGCGAATACGGCCCAGGCCGCCTGCCCGAACCGGCGGAAATCTGGGAGCACATCGCCCGCTGCCTCGGCCATGGCCCCGAAGGTATCGTCGGTGACGAGCCGGGCGGCCTTTCCGCCACGATGATCCCGCGCGGGCCGCGTGCCATACCCGCCAGCACTTCGCCGCTGGCGGTCAAGGGCAGTGCCCGGGCGGCGCCCGCCACTGATCCCGGCGCGCTCGAACTGATCCCGCTCTCCGACGAGCCGCTGCGGCTTTTCGGCAAGCACGTCCTCGTCACCGCCGGACCTACGCACGAGCCGATCGATCCGGTGCGCTATATCGCCAACCGTTCCTCGGGAAAGCAGGGCTTCGCCATCGCTGCCGCCGCCGCCGAGGCGGGCGCGCGGGTGACGCTGGTGGCAGGGCCAGTCCATCTGCCGACCCCGCCGGGCGTCGATCGCGTCGATGTCGAGAGCGCGCTGGAGATGGCCGAGGCCGTCGACGCCGCGCTTCCGGCTGACGTTGCGGTGATGGTTGCCGCCGTTGCCGACTGGCGGGTGGTGCGCTCGGCCGATCAGAAGCTCAAGAAGGACGGCGGCGCCATCGCGCCGCTCGAACTGACCGAAAACCCCGATATTCTCGCCGGCCTTGCCCATGGCCTGCGCCGCCCGCCGCTGGTCGTCGGCTTCGCGGCGGAGACGCAGGACGTCATCCGCTATGCCCAGGCCAAGCGCGTGCGCAAGGGGGCCGACTGGATCGTCGCCAACGACGTCTCCGGCGACGTCATGGGTGGCGATGCCAATACCGTCCACATCGTCATGGCCGACGAGGTGGTTTCCCTTCCCGAAATGCCCAAGGGGGACGTCGCGCGCGCCCTCGTCGAAAGGATTGCCGATGCACTCGCCGAATGAAGTCCCCGTCATGGTCAAGGTCCTGCCGCACGGGCAGGGGCTGGACCTGCCCGTCTACGCCACCGAAGGCGCGGCGGGCATGGACGTGGTCTCGGCCGAGGACGTGACGATCCCGTCCGGTGGGCGTCATGCGGTGGCCACCGGCCTCTCGGTGGCGATCCCGGTGGGTTACGAAATTCAGGTACGCCCGCGTTCGGGCCTTGCGCTCAAGCACGGCATTTCGGTGCCCAATTCGCCGGGGACGGTGGATTCGGACTACCGGGGCGAGGTCAAGGTCATCCTCATCAACCACGGCGCCGAAGGCTTCGACATTCGCCGCGGCGACCGCGTCGCGCAACTGGTTCTGGCGCCCGTGACGCGCGCCTCGTGGGTGGCCGTCGAGGAACTTGACGAGACGGCGCGGGGTGAGGGCGGTTTCGGCTCCACCGGCGGCGTGGTCGCGCTGGGGAGCTGATTCAGGTGGCGGAGCTGAACACTCCGCTCCACCACAGCAAGGCCCCGATCACCGCGACGAGCGACAGGATCAGCGAGGCGCATCCACCCCAGCCATAACGGTGGTGGATCGCTTCGGCGGTTGCTTCGATAAGACCTTCGAAGATCCATTCAACGAGCCAGGACAAAAGCGTCAGTCCTTGCCCTTGCCGTCCCGCTCACGCCGGGCCTTACGCCACTTCAGGCCATACCAGCCCGCACCGCCGAGGCCGCCCAGCATCATCGCGCCCTTGGCCAGCGTCTCGAACGCAGCGCTCAAGGCGCCGATGGTGACGCCCCAGAACAGCTGCGAGAGGATGGCCATGAAATTATGCATCAACAAATCCTATGGGGCGCCAGATAGCGCCTGAGGCCCCATAGCAAAAGGACGGGCCCGCAATATTTCAGCGGACCCGTCCCTCGGTGTCTCCCACTCTTCGCAGGGGGGAGCCTGTCTGATTTCGTGCTTATTTCTTCTCGGGCGCGACTGTAATGCGCACGGTCTCTCCGGAGTTCCCGGGGAAATTCGTGAACATCGCTTCCACCAGATTGGGCACGACATACTGCAGGCGATTGGAGGTCGAGACGGCTTCCGCCTTGCCTTCGAAGAGGCGCTGGCCGTCTGCGGCGCGGTCGATCTTCAGGTCGATGCCGCTGGTGTAGATGGTGTAGGACTGAATGCCGTTGTCGAAGAACGGGTCGTACCAGCCATAGCGCCACGGGCCGCCCCAGCCGAAGCCGCGACCGTAGAACCCGCGGCCGTAGAAGCCGCCGCCATAGGGACCCCAGCCGCCCCACGGGCCGAACGCGCCTGCGCCCACACCAGTGCTGCGCACGCGCTCACGGCCATTGTCGACGCCGTAGTCGAAGCGCACGATCAGCGTGGCCTTGGCCGGGTCTTCCACCGGGGTGTAGCCCAGCTTGGCCATGCGATCGCCGACCATCGAGGCATACTGGCTGAATTCAAGCCCGCCAGCGAGCTTGGGATTGTCCGCGACTATCGCGAAGCTCTGGCCCTGCGGGGCGGGGAGCTGGGTCGCGAAACGCGAAACGTCGGCCTTGAACGGCGTCGCGCACGCGGCGAGCGCCATGAGCAGCACGGCGGCAGCGGCCATTTTCAGCCTGCCGAGCTGCGATCCGGAATGGTGTGTCATCATCTTTGCTCCACGAACCCGAAGAGATCCAGACGCCCCACTCCGGCGCGGCCTTCGATTCTTTTACGATACTGTCGTGAAATCAACGCCCTGAATAGAGGTTGAATGGACTTGGACGAGCGACGGACCGTTCCGCCGGTTCATCCCGCATCCACCGCCCTCGGGCCGGCTTCACGACTTGATCGCGTTTCGTTCATGTAGGAATAAAGCCCGGTCATGACGAGTCCGTTCCCCATTCTTTCCGTACTTTGCGGCAAGGTCGCTCCGTTCCGCGCGGCCGACGAGCCGAGCGCCATCGCCAAGACGGCGGTGCAAGGTCGGGTGAAGGTCTACCGACTGGGCCTCGAAGGGGACAGCCAGGCCGATCTTTCGGTCCATGGCGGGCCGGACAAGGCCATCCACCACTACCCCCACGACCACTATGACTGGTGGCGCGAAGCGATCGGCGACCATCCGCTGCTGGCCGATTACGGCGCCTTCGGGGAGAATATCGCGACCGATGGGCTGACCGAGGAAGACATCTTCATCGGCGATCGCTGGCGCATGGGCAGCGCGCTCGTCGAGGTGAGCCAGGGGCGCCAGCCGTGCTGGAAGCTCGATCATCGTTTCGACGGGGCGAAGGTCAACGCCGGGTGCGTGAAATCGCGCCGGGCGGGCTGGTACTACCGGGTGATCGAGGACGGCGAGGTCGGTGCGGGCGATGCGCTTGAACTGATCGACCGGCCTTTCCCCGACTGGAGCGTACGCCGCGTCTTCGGCCTGCTCATAGCCGGAGAGCACAAGGGCGACCCGGAAGGCCTGGAAGCGTTGGGCGCAGTCTCCGCGCTCGCCGAACCGTGGGTCCGGCGACGCGCGAAGCTGCTGGGGCTTTAGCGCCTGTCTGCAAATCCGCCGCAGGCGGATTTGGCGGCACCGCCCCACTCCCCCACCTGACCACCCAACGATAGTACCCTATGGGTGGTCGGGTGGGGGAGTGGGCCCGGTGCCGCTACGAAAATGCCCACCGGGCATTTTCCAGACGAATTTTAACCCCGCACGAGTCCGAGGGCGTTGTAGGTCTTTTCCAGCGTCGGGATCGCCAGTTCGCGGGCCTTGGAAGCACCCTTGCACAGGATCGCGTCGAGGCGCTCGCGGTCCTCGCGCAGTTCGAGGAAGCGGGCGTTGATCGGCGCCAGCTTCTCGACCAGCAGTTCGCCGAGCGCGGGCTTGAACTTGCCGAAGCCTTCGCCGCCGAACTCGGCCAGCACCGCCTCGACCGTGGTGCCCGCCATGACCGCGTAGATCGCAACGAGGTTCTTCGCCTCGGCGCGGCCTTCGAGGCCGCCCTTTTCCGAGGGCAGCGGCTCCGGATCGGTCTTGGCCTTCTTCACCTTTTGCATGATGGCATCGGCGGTGTCGGTCATGTTGATGCGGCTCATGTCCGAGGGGTCGGACTTGCTCATCTTGGCGGTGCCGTCACGCAGGGACATGATGCGCGCGGCCTCGGGCGGGATGAACGGTGCGGGCAGGGTGAACAGCGGCGCGTCTTCCGCACAGAAGTCGTTGTTGAACTTCTGTGCGATGTCGCGGGCGAGTTCGAGGTGCTGCTTCTGGTCCTCGCCCACCGGCACGTGAGTCGCCTGGTAGAGCAGCACGTCGGCGGCCTGCAGCACCGGGTAGGTGAACAGTGCGACGCTGGCACCCTCGCGGTTCTTGCCCGCCTTGTCCTTCCACTGCGTCATGCGGTTCAGCCAGCCCATGCGCGCGGTGCCGTTGAGCAGCCACTGCATCTCGGAGTGCTGGGGCACCTGAGCCTGATTGAATAGGATCGAGCGGTCGGGATCGAGCCCGCAGGCCACCAGCGCCGCGACCATCTCGCGCGTGTTCGCGGCGAGGTCGGCGGGGGTGTGCGGCATCGAGATCGCGTGGAGGTCGGCCAGGAAGTAGAGGCACTGGCCACCCTCGGCGGTGACCTCGTCCTGCATCTTCACCCAGTTGCGGATCGCACCGAGGTAATTGCCGAGGTGCAGGTTGCCGGTGGGCTGGATACCGGAGACGATACGCATGGTCGCGTCCTTAAGTCAGTTGTCGATGGATGTGAGGGTTGCGCCCGTACAGGGCACGAATGCAGGTACGGTCAGCGGGTGACCGAACGCCATCGCCATGAACGCGGCGCAAAGGGGCGCAGCGTGGGCGGGAAAAAGATCGCACGATCCTGCATGGCCGGGGCTCATAGCACGTTCGCGCATCGATGGAACCCTTCAGGCGGCGCGCTTGCGGCGGCGCAGGAGGGCGAGGTCGGCGCGGGTGAAGGCGCCGGTCGCCACGGCAGCGATGCCGTAGACCGCGCAGCCCGCCGAAACGAGCACGACCAGCGCCAGCCCGCGTACCAGCCAGGTGCCGTGCACATAAGGCATCATCAGGTCCTGCCCGAACCACAGCGCCGCGCCCATCGCCACGGCGGCGAGCGCCAGCCTCGGTCCGCGCCGTTTCAGCCGCGCATCGACGGTGAAATGTCCGCGCTTCACCAGCGTGCGGTACAGCATCGCCACGTTGAGGGTGGAAGCCAGCGCCGTCGCCAGCGGCGGCCCCATGTGCTGCAGCGGCACGATCAGCACCAGATTGCCGACGAGGTTCGCGACCATCGAGATCGTCGCGTAGCGTACCGGCGTCCTCGTATCCTGCCGCGCATAGTAGCCGGGCGTCAGAACTTTCACGAGGATGTAGCTCGGCAGGCCGATCGAGAAGGCCGCGAGCGCCTCGGCCGTACGGGCGACGTCGCCCGCGTCGAACTTGCCGTAGCCGAACAGGGCGGCGGCGATCGGCTCTCCGCAGACGATCAGCGCGACGGCGGCGGGCAGGGTGAGCAGCAGCGCCAGTTCGAGGCCGCGGTTCTGCGTCTCCATCGCCTCGGCTTCCTGCCCCGCGCCGAGCTGGCGCGAGATCGTCGGCAGCAGGACGGTGCCGAGCCCGATGCCGATGAGGCCGAGCGGCAGCTGGTTCAGCCGGTCCGCCATGTAGATGTAGGTCACCGAGCCGTGCGCCAGCAGATAGGCGGCGAGCGCGGTGGAGATGACGAGGTTGATCTGCACCGCTCCGGCTCCGGCGGCCGCAGGCAGGATCAGGTTGAGCAGCTGCTTCACGTCGACGTTCCACACCGGCATGCGCAGCCGCATCGACACCCCGTTGGCGCGGCAGGCGAGCACCAGCCAGAGCAGCTGGAGCGCGCCGGAAACGGAAACACCGATCGCCTGGTTGCGCGCGGTGATCAGCGGGTCGTCCGAATGGAAGCCGAGGAGCGCCACGATCAGCGTCAGGTTCAGCAGGATCGGCGCGGCGGCGTTGACCCAGAACTTGTTCAGCGAATTGAGGATGCCGCCCAGCAGCGAGACGAGGCTTATCAGCGCGAGATAGGGAATCGTCAGGCGGCTGAGCATGACCGCGAAGGCGAACTGGTCGTGCGTGACGTCGTTGAACCCGCCCGAAAGCAGCAGCGTCACCGGCCAGGCCAGCACTTCGAGCAGCACGGTCATGACGATCAGGACGGGCAGCAGCACCGACAACGCCTCTTCGGCGAAAGTGATGCCGGCCGGGAGGCCGGGGCCGTCCTTGTCCGTGACCTTCTGGTTGAACATCGGGATGAAGGCCGAGGCGAAGGCCCCTTCCGCGAAGAGAGCCCGGAACATGTTGGGCAGGCGAAACGCGATCAGGAAGGCGTCGGAAGCGAAGCCCGCGCCGACGAAGCGGGCGAACAGGCTGTCGCGGGCAAGCCCGAGCACCCGGCTGGCGAGCGTCAGTCCGCCGACGCTGGCGAGGGCTTTTGCGAGGTTCATGCCGCGCTTTCCAAAAGGCAGGCGCCGTGTCTCGCATCCTTCGACAAGCTCAGGATGAGCGGAGTGGAAAACGGGCGGGAAGTGACACCGTCTGGTTTCATCACCCCCGCCCGCTCATGCTGAGCTTGTCGAAGCACCGGCGCGACGCCCCGACCCTCAGCAACTATCTCAGGCGTTGCCGACCGGCTCGCCCATGCCGGTCTCGGCCTGCTGCTGCTGCGCCTGCAGTTGCTGCACGTAGAGGCCGTTGAAGTCGATCGGCTCGAGCATGAGCGGCGCGAAACCGGCGTCGCGCACGGCGTCCGACACGATGCGGCGGGCGTAAGGGAACAGGATGCGCGGCGCCTCGGCGAAGAGGAACGCGTGCGACTGGGCCTCTTCGAGGTTGCGCATGCCAATGAGCGCGCAGTAGCTCAGCTCGACCGCGAAGGCGACGCCCAGGCTGGTGCGCGACGAGCAGGTGATCTTCAGCTCGACTTCGTGGACTTCGCCCTCGATCGCGCGCGCGCCGATGTTGAACTGCACGTCGATCTGCGGCTGTTCCTGCCACGAGAACGCTTCGGGGGCGTTCGGATTCTCGACCGAGAGATCCTTGATGTACTGCGAAATGATGCCTGCGGCGGGGGCGGTGTCTT
This sequence comes from Novosphingobium sp. HR1a, assembly GCF_015594425.1. Taxonomy (NCBI): domain Bacteria; kingdom Pseudomonadati; phylum Pseudomonadota; class Alphaproteobacteria; order Sphingomonadales; family Sphingomonadaceae; genus Novosphingobium; species Novosphingobium sp. HR1a. Next base: position 6,434 of record NZ_JABXWS010000051.1, on the reverse strand, counting down.
CGCCGTTGCCGAGGTCGAGGTCGGAAATGATGTTGCCTTCGTCGGCCATCTGATCTGTGTCCCGCAATGGAATCTGAAACGTTCAGCGGGGGCGGGTAAAACATTTTGCGGGCGCGGGGAACACCCGAGCGTCGGGAAAATTGTAGAGGTTGTGTCCCGAAGTTGCGCGCACATCGCTTCGAGGGGCTCGATCCGCCGGGAAAATGCCCCGAACGAGCCACTCACGCGTTGTTCATTTGTAATGCGTACCTATCTGGGGCTATGTTCGAGTGCTAAGCCGAAGGCACGTTCGAGTCTTCGGAACTGCGCCGGAGTGCGATGGGGCTTCAGGCCGGTCTTTGATCGGTTGCGGCCACGGTGCCACAGACGGGGCGCCACAGAAGGATGGAATTAGGGACGTGACACCGGAAATAGTGATCCTGGCCATGATCGCAGCCTTCCTTGGCTTGCGGCTGTACTCCGTGCTCGGCCGCCGCGCCGAGCATGAAGAGGAGCCCATCCAGGGACGCTTCGAAGGTCGCCAGGGCCAGAAGCCGGGCGCTCCGCGCGTTTCCGCGCCGCCGCGTCCCGATCAGCGCAGCGATGACCGCGCCCGCGCCGAACAGCCCCGCCAGCGTGCGATCCCGCTCGCGCCGCCTTCGGTCGAGCGTGGCCTTGCGGAGATTTCGCAGGCTGATCGCCGTTTCGACGCCGCCGCCTTCCTCGACGGCGCGCGCAGTGCTTATCGCATGATCCTCGAAGCCTTCTGGAAGGGCGACAAGGCCGAACTGCGCCAGCTTTGCGATGATGACGTCTATGCCGGTTTCGCCGCCGCCATCGACGCCCGTATCGAGGCCGGCGAGACGCTCGACAACCGCTTGATCCGCATCGAGGAAACCGGCTTCACCGCTGCCGGCGTGGAAAACGGCTATGCCCGCATCACCCTGCGCTTCCGTGCCGATATCGCCGCCGTCACTCGCAACGCCGAGGGTCAGGTGGTCGCCGGTTCGCTCGACGACGCGATCGAGACAATCGACGTCTGGACGTTCGGTCGCGCCGTGAACTCGCCTGATCCCGACTGGGTCCTCGAAGAGACCGACGAAGGTTGATCCGGGGTTGATCCCCCCTTCTTTGGACTGCTAGCCGACAAAGCCTGATCCGCCCCGTGCCACCCCCGGCGCGGGGCGTCTGCTTTGCGGGGAGGGTTTGTTTTGGCGCTGGAGACTATGGCACCTGCGGTGGTGTCCGGGCGGTCGATCCGGGACGCCTGGCGCGCTCTTCTGATCGGCGGTCTGCTGGCCACGCTCGCGGCTTGCGGCGGCGTAATCCCGAAGACCGGCGGCCCGCGCCCCACGCTTCCGCCGACCGGGCCGACGACCCTGCCTTCATCTCCCCAGAACGCGCTGGCTGCCGGTGTGCGCCGTGGTCCTGCGCTGTCGGCGCTGCGGATGGGCGCGGCCGATGCGGCAGGCGCTCTCGCCTCGTTCCGTGAAAGCTGCCCGAAGCTCATCGTCCGCAAGGACGGCAGTGGCCTGACCCGGCCCGAGGACTGGCGGCAGGCTTGCACCGCCGCCGTGAACTGGGGCGCGGGATCGCCCGCGCTGTTCTTCTCCAGTTTTTTCGAGGCCGCCCGCATCGGCGACGGCAGTTCCTACGCTACCGGCTACTACGAACCGGAGATCGCCGGCGGGCGCACGCCGCAGCCCGGTTATACGGTGCCGGTCTACGCCTTCCCGCCCGATCTCGTGCGTGCGAAGCCGGGGGATGCGCCGCCGCTCAGCAGCGGGCGCATGCCGCTTGGCCGCTATGCGCCGGACGGCACCTTCACCAGCTATTTCGACCGCGCACAGATCGATGCCGGGGCGCTGGCGGGCAAGGGGCTGGAGATTGCCTGGGCCGCCGATCCCGTCGAGTTCTTCTTCCTTCAGGTGCAAGGCTCCGGCCGCCTCGTCGCTCCGGACGGCACGGTGACGCGCATCGGCTATGCGGGCCAGAACGGCTTGCCCTATACCGGCATCGGCGGGGTCATGCGCGATCAGGGGCTGGTCGGCTCCGGGCCGGGTCAGTACTCCGGCTCCATGCAGGGCATCATGCAATATGTCCGCGAGCATCCGGTCGAGGGGCGCGCGCTGATGGAGCGCAATCGCTCGTGGGTTTTCTTTAAAGTGTTGAACGGTGATGGACCGCTCGGTGCCCTCAATGTGCCCGTGCGAGCGGGCAATTCTGTGGCCGTAGACCCCCGCTATGTGCCGTTGGGTGCTCCTGTGTACCTCGATATGGACCGCCGCGAGGCCAACGGCCTGTGGATCGCACAGGATACCGGCGGCGCGATCAAGGGTGCGAACCGTTTCGACACCTTCTGGGGCGCCGGGTCCCAGGCCCGCCTGACCGCAGGCGGCATGAGCGGCCGGGGCAATGCCCTGATCCTCTTGCCCAAGGGCGTCCTGACCCGCCTCGGCGCCCGATGAAACGGCCGGGGCGCAGGCTTACGGAAGAGGAGAAGGCGGTCTGGGCGCAAGTCGCCCGCACCGTCAAGCCGCTTGTCGCGCCTCGCAAGCTGGTCGAGCCCGAGGCGCCTGTGATGCCGGTCCCGGTTGCTCCGCCACCACCTGTGAAAAAGGTCAAGGGCCGGGTTCCGCCGCCGTCGCTGCCTAAAGCGGCCCCGCCCAAGCCGCGCGTCGATGTGCCGGTCAATCTCGACGGATCGTGGGAGAAGCGGATCTCCAAAGGCACGTTGCTGCCCGATTTCAGCCTCGACCTGCACGGTTCCAACCTCGATCAGGCCTACATGCGTTTGATGCACGGGCTGGTGCAGGCAAAGGCGATGGGCGCACGAGTAGTGCTCATCGTGACCGGTAAGGCGCGTCCTGTGGATGCCGCAGACCGGGGCAGCGCGCGCGGTGCGATCCGCGCGAAGATCGCCGACTGGCTTGCCGCGAGCGAGCACGCATCGGACATCGTCGCCATTCGCGGCGCCCATCGGCGTCATGGCGGGCAGGGTGCGATCTATCTCGTCCTGAAGAAGCGGCGCTAGGCAAAGCGCGGCCCCGAAGGGGAAATAAGCACCAATTTTCAGAAGGATGTGGAGGCCCGAGGACCAATCAACCCTCGGATATCTGCGGTTTAATGAAGGGCTACTGTGCCAGCCTCGGTACGATCGTTTCCACTAGGAGGAGTATTTGCTGTAGTGGAACTATCTTCTTCGGATGGCTCGATCCCCGTAGGTGCCGAACACGTGCCACCGAGATTGAGGATTGCAGCTCCCCGGAACAAGTGGCTGCTCATGAGGTGGATGTAGCGTTGGGCCGTAATCTGGATGTCAGAGTGCCCCAACCAGTCCCTCAAGGCGACCAAATCCATCCCGCCGATCGCCAGCCGGGTAGCGCAGGTATGGCGCATGGAGTGCATGGTCACGTCCGATATGTCGAACCCCCGGTCCTCCATATCCGCCTTCAGGTTCAGCAGCATGTAGCCGGGGCCACCGGAGCCGCTCTTCCATGGGAACCAGCGGCCTTTGACGGCCATCGCATTGAGCAGCGGGATGGTGCGCAATACTCGATCGGTCGCCGGCACTTCGCGGGGCTTGTCGCTCTTGGTGGAGTAGCGCTCCAGGCCGAGGTAGGTGGCCGCAATCTGCTTCCCGGTCGACTGGTCGAGCCAGCGCTTCGTCCGTATGGACTTCTGACCGAGCGATAGCAGCTCTCCGAGGCGGAACCCGGTGTCCAGCGCGACGACGATAAGCCATCCGAGGTGACGCCATGGGCGGGAGGGCTCGTCCTCGATCCGCTTGGCGATGCAGTCGAACAGCGCGACCTCCTCAGCCTCGCTCAGGACGCGCTCACGGATGTTTCGCACCTCGATCTTGGGGAACTTGGGCTTGGCGATCAGATACGCCTTGCCGGTCTTCGGGTCGTCATTGTTGACAGCATACGTCAGGGCCGAGGAGAGGGCGCCGAGGAGCTTGCTGACGGAAGCCTCTGCGTAGCCCGTTCCGTCGCGAAGGGTTTTCTCGATCATGCCGATATGCACGCTTGCGACGTCCTTGAGCAGCAACGTGTCCAGCTCAGCGCGGATGATGGTCTCCTTGAGAACACGCGCGTTGCTCTCGTGGGTGCGTTGAGCCTTCTTGCCCCGCCAGTTGGTATCCAGGCAGTCGATGATCCAGTCCACGAGGAGTATTCCTCCTTGGCGAGACGTCTGGCTAGTGGAAGTTTCGACGGTAGGGCCTCGACCCTTGGCCGCGATCACCCCGCCCATGGCAGGATGCTTCGGGTGCCGACCGGCCAGCCAGTCCGCCCGCTGGCGCTTGGCGTCTGCCATGTCGCGAGTATCGAGGGAGACACGGGACCGCTTCAGGTCTCCTGTATCGGGGTCCGGTAGGCGGACGTCGAGGTAGAGGATGCCGTTAGGCTTCGTCCCGATCTTCACGGTCATTGGTGGTCTCCTTGGTAGGAAGTGCGGCGCCGTCGAGGGCCTCAAGCAGTTCGGCGATGACGTTTCGTCCCTGAGCCGTCAGGCGTAGGAACTTCTCGCGGTTGTCGGCGGGGTTCTCCTCGCGGGTGAGCCACCCGAGCCCTTGACGCTTGCTCTCGTAATCCGAGCGCTTCATGGGCTTGTCGAGGAACGCCTTGTAGGTCGTGTGGAGGCTGCGATTGACGATCGGGCCGACAGCCTCCTTGAGAGTCGAGAACGTGCCCGGTTTACCTGCGAGGTCGGCGATTGCGGCCGACAGGAAGAACGTCATCTGAGCGAGCGTCATCCTCTCCGGCGACAATTCGGCAAGGACTATCAACGCCGTAGAGAAGTCGGTTAAGTCTCCGACGCGCAGCGTAAGCTGGTCGCTCCGGCGTGAGCGGGTGGTCATCGGTTGCTCCATTGTTGGGTAAGGGAGAAGTTCTATCTTCCGTAAGCATCTAGTGGTGACCCGATCAAGAGGATTCGCCCACGGATATACCGTAGGAAAATTCCTATATACAAGAACAAATCAGGAACCCCCGTTCCTGATCCGGCGTGTGACAGACCCTTCGCCTAGTGGAAAGGGCCTAGCCGCAAGTTGCGTCTTCGACGAACTTTTCGACGAGACGAAGGCTCCGCTCGGCAAGCCTTAGGGTGGGTTGGTAACGAATTGGTCGGTGACCCCCGTGGACCACTACCCGACCGATTCGCTCTAGCTCTCTCAGACGTCTCCGGGCGGTATCCTCACTGACCCCAGCCAGTTCGGCGACCTCCGCAGCGGTGAGCGCTGCATTGTCCCGGTAGAACGCGCAGAGGAGTGGTAGGCCGACAGAAGGCCCCCATATCCTCGTGAGCGCCATCGACAGCTCAAGCGCGCCGCAGGCGAGCTGAGCATTTCTGCGGCGGTCAGCCATGGCGGACCTCCTCATCGTAGGGGCCACGCGAGGCTCCCGAGGCTTCAGCCAGGTCGACGACGTCGGCGCACCTTTCGGCGACCCTGCCGGCAATCTGGAGGGCCAACGCCGGGGTCACTTTGACCCGCGCCGCGATCGACCAGAGGACGACGGCGGAGAGGTACTTTCTGGCAGCCTCGGCGGGATGGTTCAGGCCGAACTGCATGCCCGCTGCGAGAGCGTTGCGGACAAACGGGTGGGGATGCGCCATCACCACATCGGCGAAGGCGTCGAGACGCTTAGGCATTTCCGTTACTCCGAAGGTCTATCTAGTGGAATAGATGTGTCGAGTTGTAGGATTTTTCCTACGGTTTCCCGCGCCGCAGTTTTTTCCACAGTCCTCTGTTCTCCTCATGTTCCAATTGCGGTAAGTGGAAGCATGGACACGGCAGAAGCCCTGAGGATCATCGACGATCGCGTGGAGAAGACGGCGTCGTCACGTGGTGCGGACGATGCGACTCGTGCCGCGCTCCGTCACTTGGCTGGGTTAGGGATCGAGCGCGCGGTGTTGGTCTGGTTCTGGCAAGCACTCTTCGGTGAGAACGAGATTGGCCGGGACCAGAACGCCAACGCCAGCAGGAACCGGATCAAACTGCTAGTGCAGGAGTACCAGCGGCTCAGCGGTGGGAGGGCAGGCGGTCGCCGGTAACAGCCCCGGCAAGAGCACCTAGGATGCCGCAGCCGAACCCGATGGTGATGCAGGCGCAGCCCACGACCGGGCGGCCGGTGCTGGCGGCAATGCCTGCAGTCAGCCAGGTGGAGGCGTAGAGGCCCCCGAGGGCGCCGATAAGGGCGTTGCGGGTGATACGGTAGGGCATTTCGACTGCTCCTTCTTCAGTTACCGGAAGAGCCCACGCAGGAGCACTTCAGGAAACTGGCGGAGTCCCGGAGGACCCCGCTACAGTCTGTCTAGTGGAAGGATTAGGCGGGCATTAGGACGCCTGCGCTGCTCAGGCGGTAGGGACGACCACCCACGACCTCAGTGTCATCGACCTCGAAACACTTGATGCGGTAGCGGCCTGTGGAGTCGTCCCAAAAGCGGAAGAC